>JAQBWE010000156.1 GCA_027625315.1 Planctomycetota bacterium | reverse complement strand
CGCCGCGGCCTTCACGAACGGATACAGATTGACGATGACGACGTCGACGAGGCCGAGGCCGTGCCGTTCGAGCGCCGCCAGATCGTCCGGGCGATCGCGGCGGGCCAGGATGCCGCCGGGGAGCGCCGGGTGCAGCGTCTTCACGCGGCCGTCCATCATCTCGGGGAAGCCGGTCTCCTCAGCCACGTCCTTCACCGCGAGGCCGGCCTCGCGCAGGGTGCGGGCCGAACCGCCGGTGGAGAGCAGCTCGACATCGCGGGCGGCGAGCGCCCGACCGAGGTCGACGAGACCGGTCTTATCGTAGACAGAGAGCAGGGCACGGCGGACGGGATGGAGGTCGGACATACCCCCGCTTTACGGCGCGGCACCGACGTCGCCGCAGGATCCCAGGGGCCTGCGCCGCGGGGCGCGGCGATTCGTCGTGCGCGCGGCTCGGACCGAGACGCGCGAGGCGGTGGCGGCCTCTTGACCCCCCCCGCGGCAACAATCCGGGTGTCAACCTTGGCGGTGCGCAATGCACAGGGCGATGTTTCGTCGTCCGGGCAGCCATGGGCTGTCGGATACTCAACCGCTGGAGCCCTGGCTTGCAGCCGGGCATCCAGCGTCGGCAAGGCGGATGACGGTGCGGCGCGAGCCGCACCGTCCCTTACAGACTACGCCGCGACACGGGCCCCACCGGGCACCGCGGCACTGGCCCTTTGGGGCCGCCGCGGCACTGGGAGTCGGTATGGGCCTGTGGAGACGCCTGAAGGCCTGGCTGGGTCTGGGGCTCGGCCCCAAGGATCTCGCGATTCGGCTGCGCTGCCCCTACGAGGGCCTAGTGGGCACGCGCATTCGCTACCGGGAAGCGCGGATCCCCAAGCGCAGCGGCGGGACGCGCCGGCTCCTCGTTCCCGATGACGAGACCAAGGCCATCCAACGCCGCGTCTTGCGCGGACTCCTATCGGCGCTACGCGCGCACCCGTGCGCTACCGGGTTCGAGCGCGGCAAGTCGATCGTAGATCACGCCCGTCCGCATGCCGGGCGCGCCGTCGTCATCCACATGGATGTCATCGACTTCTTCCCCTCCACGACGGCCGAGCGCGTGGAGCGGTATTTCCGGCGGATTGGCTGGAATCGCGCGGTCGCCCGCCTGCTCACCGAGCTCACGACCACCGGGGGCAGCCTCCCCCAAGGCGCGCCGACGAGCCCGCGGCTGGCCAACCTCGTCAACTTCGGGCTCGATGCTCATCTCCACACGATCGCGGCGGAGCAGGGCGCTCGCTACACGCGCTACGCCGACGACATCACGCTCTCTCTCGATCACGGCGACGGCCCGCTCGGCGGTCGGGTACGAAGCCTCATGCGCCATGTCGAGTTGGCGCTCCGTGCGCACGGCTATCGCGCCCACGAGACCAAGAAACGCCGCGTCATGTACGCGCATCGCCGGCAACTCGTCACGGGCCTCGTCGTGAATGAGGGTGTGCGGCTCCCGCGCGCCCGGCGTCGCTGGCTGCGCGCGGTGCACCACCGCCACGCCACCACGGGCACCTGCACACTGACCGACGCGCAGCGAGCCGGCTGGGATGCCTACGCCGCCATGGTCGCGCGCGCGACGCGGCCCGCGTAGCGCGGCTTCTACCCCTCGGCGGCGCGCTCGCCCATGGCCTCGCGCATCGAGGCCTCCATGAAGTCGGTGATTTTGCCATCCAGTACCCCATCCACGTTGCCCGTCTCGTGGCTGGTGCGGTGGTCCTTCACCAACTGATACGGGTGCAGGACGTAGCTCCGGATCTGACTGCCCCAGGCGATTTCGCCCTTGTCGTCATACCGACCCGAGGCTGTCTCCGCGCGCTTCTCCTCTTCGAGGCGCAGGAGCTTCGCTTTGAGCATCTTCATCGCGACCTTGCGGTTGCGATGCTGCGAGCGCTCGTTCTGGCACGCGACGATGACACCGGTAGGCAGGTGGCGGATGCGAACGGCGGACTCCGTCTTGTTCACGTGCTGGCCGCCAGCGCCTCCGGCCTTGTACGTCTCGATCTCCAAGTCCGACTCGACGATGTCGATCTCGATGCTGTCGTCTACGAGCGGCGTGACGTCGACTGAGGCGAACGTCGTCTGCCTTCGGCTTTGGGCGTCGAACGGGCTGATGCGCACGAGTCGATGAACGCCCGCTTCGTGCTTGAGGTAGCCGTAGACGTAGGGTCCGCGGATCTCCACGAGCGCCGAGCGGATGCCGGCCTCGTCGTTCGACTGCAGGTCGACCTCCTTGGCTTCGAACTCCATGCGCTCGGCCCAGCGTCCGTACATGCGCATCAGCATCTCGGCCCAGTCGCACGCCTCCGTGCCGCCGGCCCCGGCGTTGATTTGCAAGAATGCGCCCATCGCATCGTTGGGCCCCGACAGCAGCATGCGGAACTCGAGCGCCTCGAGCTCCGCTTCGAGACTCCCGGCGAGTCCGACGACTTCAGCGGACGCCGCCGCGTCGGCCTCCTCATCGGCCAGCTCGAGCAGCACTTCCGCGTCCTCGAGTCCCGCGCCGAACGCGTCGAAAGGCTCCGTCGCCGCGCGCGCGGCCTTCAGGCGTTCTACGACGGCTTGCGCCCGCTCCTGGTTGTCCCAGAAGCCAGGTTCCCCCATCTTGGTTTCGAGCGTCTCGCGCTCCGTGCGCTTGGCGTCGAGGTCAAAGCCGCCCCCGGAGCCGATCGAACCGGTCTCGAAGGGTCTTCATTCGTTGGCGGGTCTCAGCAGCGCTCATGGGGCGCACCGTAGCGCCCTGCGCGCGCATGGCAAGCGCTGGTCTGCGCCCTAGATCGCCGCGCATCGTGGAACGTCTATCGTCGGTACATCCGGACGGGCACACGGGCGCCGTCGGCTAGGACATGCCCAGGCTCGAACGCGGGCGACGAGTGGGTCAGGCCGTACAGCAGCACCTCGTGGCCACCGCCCGCCGCGGGCCGTGTCCGCAATCTGAGGCGTGGGTCGCCGTCGTAGCGCGGGGGCTCGCGCGTGGGGAGATGCGACCAGCCCACAACCTGGGAGCACCGCCCGGAGGCGTGCAGTTCGGCGATCAATCCATGGCTGGGGGGCGGTGGATACGTGGGAACGACGGCCACGCGCCTGACCGCGGCGCGTCCATCCCTGAGCCGAAAGCCTAGCATGAGCACGAGCTCGTGAGGGCGCTTGTCGTCGCGGACGCGCAGCACGAGCGCGTCGTCCTCAAGCCGGGCGTCCACGCAGCCGCACGAGCGGCTGAGAATGACGATCTCCGGTGCCTCGGGCACCCGGCGCAGGGGCACTCGCCACTCGCCTCCCGCGCCCGGCGGCGCCGCGATCCGCGACCAAGGTAGAACGGCGAACGCGACCACCTCGGGCGTGCGTAGCGGTGCACACGGAGGTAGGCATGCGAGCCACGCCAGCCCGAGTATTCCCAGCCCCGCCAGTACGAAGCCCGTGCGCCTCGCCGCGCGACGGGTCGCCTCGCGCAGCGAGGATGAGCTATCGCCAGAGGCCACGTTCACTCCTTCGCCCGCACGACGACCTCGCGCCGCACGTGTCCGCCGACACTGAGCGCCGAGCCCGACATCTCCATGCGGCGTGCGTCGGTGTCGAGCGCGGCGGCGCACCGAATCGTCACGCCGCGGCCCGGGATCACCGTGAAAGCCGCGACGCCGTCGGCTCCGGTCTTGCCCGCAAGTAGCGGGTGGTCGCCGGCTTCGTCGAACAGGACGTCCAGCTCGACGCCCGGCACCGGCTGCCCGGCCTCGTCACGGGCGACCACGCTGATCTCGGCCGCACGCGCCCAGGTCTCCGCCTGGATCACGGTCTCTTCGCCGGAGGCTGGCTCGACGGGCGGCTCGCGCAAGTACGGACCGGCGAGGTAGCCGTTGGCAAGGAACGTGTAGCGGATTGGCGCGTCGCTGACGGGCCCCAGGCCGCGCACACGAGAGGTGCTCGGCGCGACGCCGAACGGCACGCCACCCGCGTAGCTGCCGTCCGCGTCGAAGCCGACCACGCGCCAGCGAAACTCGCTGAGCGCGACCTCCGGAGGTGGAACGCAGCGGAAGACCGTCGCAACGGTCGGCGACGGCGCGGGACGACGCTCGATCACGACTTCGACCGGCACCTGGCGCGCGCCGAGGTCGACGGCAAACCGCGCGGCACGGTGCTGGGCCATCGCGTCCCCACCCTCGGGGTCGACCAGCAGACAGACGCCGCCCAGTGCCCCGGGCGCGAGCCCGCGCAGCTCGTGCTCTTGGCCGAGCGGCAACACGAACTCCGTCGGCCACTGGTGCATGCTCGTTAGGTGCGCGGGGGTGTGCTCGGGATCGGGGTAGAGAGCGATGGCGGCGCGCACGCGCGCACCGCGCGGGTAGGGCGCGTCGGCGTGCACGGTGATGCGCAGGGGCGGTCCCACATCGGGGCCGATGAGCCCCAGGTCAATCGTCGTGCGGCGCGGCACCTCCGCCCGCCGAAGCGCCGTGGTGGTACGCCCCGGCAGGCGGGCTGAGGCCTGGAGCGTGCTGACGCCGGGCTTGATGTTGCGCAGGAAGAATGAGCCGTCGGGCGCGATCGGCACGCGCCGCTGAAACGCCTCCGTCCCCGGCGTGTGGTGGTAGAGCGTGAGCACGATCGCTTCCGGCGGCGCACCGAAGGCAGCGGTATCGACGGCGCCCTGAAGGCACGCCGGCGTCTCGAGCACGATCGGGACGTCGCGCCGCTCTCCGGGCCCGGGTGTGCGCACCTCCATGGCAAGCGGCGGGTAGTCCGGATGCTCCGCCTGCAGCACCAGCGCCGTGTCGGCCGGCAGGAACGGTTCGAAGAACTCACCGCGCCCATCCGTGAGGTCCACGGGCAGGCTGGGCCCCCCGGGCAGGAGCTGGCCGCGTTCCGCGCGCGCGCGTCGGTCGTCGGGATGCAGTGGACGCGACGGATCGCCGTAGAGCGGCTGCGCGCGGGCCCCGCCGTCCTCACTGGCCACGAGCACGGATATCTGGCAGCCCCCCACCGGTTCGCCTTGCTCGTTGCGCACTCGCACGGCCAACGCGGCGAACGTCTCGAGTACCAACTCCACCCGGATCGTCTCGCCCGGCGGCACGGCCTCGCCAGACGGTGCGATGGGCAGGGTGAGCTCGCGTCGAACGCCGAAGTGGCCCGGGGCGACCAGCAGGACCTCCCACGTCGCGTAGCGCACATCCTCGATGCGTCCGACGTGCCCCTCGAAGTCATTGTGGTCGCCTTCGTGGCGCAGAATCCAGCCTTCTTGATCCTTGCGCTCGTAGAGCAAGGCACCGGGCGTCGTCACGATCAGATGCGTACCGCGTGGCGGCGGGGCGCCGGCGCTGGTGCGTACGTAGAACTCCACGGCCCGTGGCTCCGCGAAGCGCGTGCGCGCAGCGCGCAGCGCGGGCGCATGCTCTGCGTCCGCTGCGGACGCGCCTGCGTCCCCGCCGAACGGACCCGCGTCCGGCCGCGGCCCGTCACGCGCGGGTACGACCACCCACAGCAGCCACCCCAGGAGTGCGAGCGCCGCGCCCGCGAGAATCCAACCCACACGACTCCGACCACTACCCATCACGCCTCCCATCGGCACGCATCGGCCCCCGCGTCACAGCGCGGGGGCGATGCAGTGCTCTCCGTTGAAGAGCCGGGCGCGCCACACCGCGCCACGGTACAGCTATTCGTTACTTCTTGCGCTTGGACCGAGCCTTGCCGTCGCAGGCCGCGCCGCCCATGCAGGTCAGGGTGACGTCGAAGCCCGGATCGCTGTCGCGGATCCAGCCCTGGATGTCGGCACTGCCCCAGAGCCCGGGCTCGTCGGAGGTTGACCGCACCTTCACGTAGCCACGGAACACGACCACTTCGCCGAGGTTGGTCAGCGGCACGGGGCCAGCCGTCGTGATGGGACCCGCGTAGAACTCGACGCCTTCGTCGGTCGGTAGGTACGGCGCGTCGAATGTCGAGATCGGGATCGTGATGACAAGGGGCGGCTTGCCGATCTGGATCGTGCCCCCGGAGGGCGCGTCACCCGCCCGGTCGCCGACGTACGCCGCCTTGCCGCCCGAGACCACGGCACCCGGAAAGACGAGATCGGTGCCCTGACAGATCATCTGCCCGGCCACCTCTACTTCGGCGTGGCCGCGGCCCTCGACGCGCCAACGAAACTGTTGTTTCAGATCGCCTTCGATGGTCGCGTTGCAAGGGAGATACGGCGAGGCGCGGTAGACGACCGTCTCGCTAGAAAGCCCTTCGGAGTCGGCCGTGCTGCACTCATCGTAGTAGCAGCCCTGACCGTCATCGGACCACGTGTAGCCCCAGATCTCGTTGGCGAGCAAGGCGGCATTCGAGTAGCCCTCGCAGTGATCGGCCAGCAGACAGATGGCCTGGACCCACCAGTTCACCCCGACACCGACGGCATTGCACGTGTCCGTCTTCGACACGCCCTGTGCCTTCCAGGAGGTGAGCAGCGTGCGCGTGAACAGGCACGGCGTCGCGTCGGGCTTGTCGGGCGCATCCAACCAGCACTTGGGCATGGCGTTGTCGGTGGCGCTGCCATCCTCCGCCGCCGCGGGAACGGTGGCGACCATGAGGGCGAGAACGAGCGCGCTCAGGGCGCGGACAGAGCGGGGGACGCGCGGCAAGCGCGTCAACAAGCGGGCATACGGCATGAGGACTCCTCCAATGCGGTCGACATGCCTTCTCTCGCCGCAGGTGCCGCTACGGTCACGGCACCGACGCGCGCCTCCGGATCACGCCTAGCGGCGCGAGCGCGCTATTCGAACGCGTCGACGAACTCGCCGCCGGTCTCGCGCGCGATCGCCATGAGGAGCGGGAACACCTCTTCGCCGGCGCCAATCGTGTGAACGGGAATCTCGCGCCGACTCATCGCCTTGATGCCATCGATGACACGCGCGTGCGCACGATGCCGCCCGCGGTTGGGCGCGCCGTCGGAAAGCAGGAACACGGCGTCCAGCTTCACCGCCGGGTCGCGTGGTCGCGAGCCCCGGCCCGCATGGCCGAAGGCCATGTCCACGGCGTCGTACAGGTTCGTGTAGGACGTCGGATCGATGGACTCGAGGTAACGGATCGCCAGTAGTTTCTGCACGGGATGCGCGCGAACAAGCCGCTCGCGCCATGGCATCACGCGCTCGTGAAACAAGATCACCTCGAACTCGTGGCTCGATGGAAGGTCCATCAGCGTCTTGCGCAATTCGCGCCGGGCCGACTCGATGCCGCTCCCGTACATGCTCTGGCTCGCGTCGACGCAAAACACGACGCGGCTGCCTTTGCGTGGAATCGGAACACCGTAGTAGTGCGGCACATGCAGCGGCTCAGGTGTCGCGTAGCGCGGCCCCTCGCTCGTAGGCGCTTCGCCCGCGGGCAGCCGACCCGCTTGACCCGCCCACCACGCGCGCCACGGCTCGGCCTGCGCGGGCAGATCCTGCCGCGTGAGTTGAACGAGCGCTTCGCGCGCGTGCACGCGGGGCGCGAGCTCGGCCTGGTCGAGCAGATCGAGCAAGGGCGCGACCGCCCCGGTGCCACCCTGCTTGCCCAGCGCCAGCGCTCGCGCGCACGCCTCCACCCAATGCTCGGTCGGGCTCGGGCGCGTGAGCATCAGGCCGACCGCCGGCCCGTCCATCCCTCCCAGCGCCTCGAGCGCGAGCGCGCGCC
>JAQBWE010000155.1 GCA_027625315.1 Planctomycetota bacterium | reverse complement strand
GGACGACGAGCGCGCGCGCGTGGCCCGCTGCGGGCTGGACGCCACGCGCGCCGCGGCGCTCCGGGCCACGCCGCTTGAAGGCTGGCTCGCAAGCTGGTACGACGCGCCGCTGTTTGCCACCTTGCGCGCCCACCCGGCGTATCCGGTCGTGCTGGCGCGGCGCCGACAGGGCCAGCCCGCAGCGTTGGCCGACGCGCTAGAGGCCTTCTCCCCTGGCCACCAGCCCGCTCTCCGGAAGCCGTTGGCCACCTGCCCGGTCCCGGCTCTACTCGTGGCCGGTGCGCTCGATCTGACGTATGCCGCGTCCAACGACGAGCTCGCCGCAGCCAACGGCCTGTTTCAGAGCGTGCGCGTCCCCGGCGCAGGACACGCCCCCCACCTGGAGAGCCCCGATGAGTTCCACGCAGCCGTCCGAGAGTGGCTCGACCGCCCGTGAGGCCATCCCCACGTTCGATTGGCAGACGGTTCTCACCTACGAGGACATCCGCTACGAGTCGCTCGGCGGCATCGCGAAGATCACGATCTGCCGGCCCGAGGTGCGCAACAGCTTCCGCCCGAAGACCGTGAGTGAAATGCGCGCGGCGCTCGATCACGCGCGCGATGACCCGAAGATCGGCGTGGTCATTCTCACCGGTGAGGGCAAGGACGCCTTCTGCGCCGGCGGCGATCAGCGCATTCGTGGTGAGGCGGGCTATGTCGACGATCAGGGCGTTCCGCGCCTCAACGTGCTGGACTTGCAGCGCGAGATTCGCCACTGCCCGAAGCCCGTGATCGCCATGGTCGCGGGCTACGCGATCGGCGGCGGGCACGTCCTGCACGTCATGTGCGACCTGACGATCGCCGCCGACAATGCGCGCTTCGGTCAAACGGGTCCGCGCGTGGGCTCATTCGACGGCGGCTACGGCTCCAGCTACCTGGCTCGCATGGTCGGCCAGAAGAAGGCGCGCGAAATCTGGTTCCTCTGCCGCCAGTACGACGCGCAGCAGGCCCTCGCCATGGGCATGGTGAACTGCGTCGTGCCGTACGAGCAGCTCGAGGCTGAAACCGTCAGCTGGTGCCGCGAGATTCTGCAGCACTCCCCGCTCGCGATTCGCTGCCTCAAGTCGGCTCTGAACGCGGACTGCGACGGCCAGGCTGGACTCCAGGAGCTCGCGGGCAACGCCACGCTGCTCTACTACATGACCGCTGAGGGTCAGGAGGGCAAGCGCGCGTTCCTCGAGAAGCGCAAGCCGGACTTCGACCAGTTCCCCAAGCGTCCGTAGCCCGCATGCACGCCGAGCCCCCGCCCACGCGGCTCGCGGTCTGGTGCCGAGCCGCCCGACCGCAGACGCTGCCCGCGGCGCTCACTCCGGTGGCGATGGGCGTCGTCATCGCGTGGCGTGCGGGACAGTTCGACCTGCTGCCGGCTCTCGGCGCGCTCGTCGGCGGCCTGCTTATCCAGATCGGCACCAACTTCGCCAACGACTACTTCGACTTTGCGAAGGGCACCGACACGGCGGCGCGCCTCGGGCCCGCGCGCATGGTGCAGCAGGGCCACATCACGCCCGCGACCATGCGCCGGGCCTTCGTCGCCACGTTCGCGCTCGCGCTGCTGGTCGGCGCGGCACTCGTGTGGCACGCAGGTTGGCCCATCGCTGTGATCGGCCTGCTGTCGATCGGCTTTGGCGTCCTGTA
Organism: Planctomycetota bacterium; assembly: GCA_027625315.1. GTDB lineage: Bacteria > Planctomycetota > PLA2 > PLA2 > JAEUHO01 > JAHEIK01. The sequence goes on along the minus strand of JAQBWE010000155.1, from coordinate 6,052 downwards.
CACCGGGGGCCCGCGGCCGCTCGGGTATCTCGGCCTGGGCGACGTGCTCGTCCTCGCCTTCTTCGGTCCCATTGCGACTGCGGGAACACACTACGTGCAAGCGCTGGCTTGGAGCCCGGCGGCCATCGTGGCCGGTCTCGCGCCGGGACTGCTTGGCGTCGCGCTGCTCACGGTGAACAACTTGCGCGACATGGAAGGTGATCGGAGCGCAGGCAAGCGCACACTCGCAGTGCGGTTCGGCGCGCGCTTCGCCAAAGCTGAGTTCGCGCTCTGCCTGCTTGGCGCGGCAGCCGTGCCGTTCGTCCTGTGGTACGCGCTGGGCGCGCCTGTCGGCGTATTGGCCGCGAGCGCGGCGTGTGGCCTGGGTGTGCGCCCCCTGCTCGAGGTGGCCGGCTGGCAATCCGGGCGTAGACTCTCGGATGCACTCGCGGGGTCAGGACGCCTGCTTGTGGGCTACGGGATCGCCTTTTGCCTCGGGTGGGCACTTTGAAGATCGCACGAGTCGAAGTCGCCAAGTTCCGCCTGCCCTTGAGCCGCCGCTACCGCGCCGGCGCGGTGGATACCGCGGAACGCGAAGGCCGGTTCGTACGCGTCCTCACCGAGGACGGCGCGCAGGGCTACGGCGAGATCGCCCCGCTCCCGGGCCTGCACGCAGAGACCCTCGACGACGTCGATCACGCGCTGCGCGTGGTCGGAGCGGGACTTCAGGGCCGCGAGTTCGGCGGCTTCGACGCGTTCGCACAGAACGTCGCCACTCGTGTGGCTGCGGTTGCGCCGCAGGGCTGTCCGAGCGTGATCTTCGGGCTGCAGATGGCGGGTGCCGGCGCCCTGGCCTACGCGGCCGACACCACCCCCGCTGCGATCCTCACGGACGCACCGCTCGATCGCGTCGCCGTCAACGCGCTGTTCGTGGGTAATGCCACGACTGCGGCGGAAGCCATGGCCTCCGGCGAACTCGACGGCTACTCGTGCGTGAAGCTGAAGGTCGGGCAGCAACCCCTGGCGGCCGATCGCGAGGTCATCCAGATTCTCCTAGCGGGTCTGCCCAACCACACCACGCTGCGACTGGACGCCAACCGCGGGCTCGAGCTGAGCGACGCCTTGGAACGGTTCAAGAACTTGCCGCCTGAGCGAATCGAGTACCTCGAGGAGCCGCTCATCGAAGTGGCTGACCTCGCTGAGCTCAGCGCGCGCACGGGACTGTCGATCGGACTGGACGAAACACTGCACGCCGCGACGAGCTTCGACATGGGCCGAGCGCCCTGGGTCGTCGCGTGGTGCATCAAGCCGGCGCAGATCGGTCACTTCGCGCGCATGCAGTTCCTCGCGCGCGAGGCCGAACGCTACGGATCGGCACTCGTGGTGAGTTCCGCCCTTGAAACCGGACTCGGGCTCTCGTCGCTCGCGCAGATCGCCGCGGCGTTGCCGGGACGCACGGCGGCGGCCGGCATCGGCACGGAGGGCTGGCTACGCCTAGATACCGTGACGCCGGCGTACGACTCCAGCTGCGGCTTCGTGCGCACGAGCGACTGGCGCGGCGCACTCGCTGAGCGCATCCTCGACAAGCTGCGCTTCATTCGCGCAGGATAGGGCGCGCGAACCGATGGACGCGGACATCGCCCTTCTGCTCGACGCGCTGCGCAGGCGCGGTACAGCGACGTTCCTCGAAGACGAACGCGGGGTCGTGAGTGGCGCGGCCCTCGCCGACGAGGTGGCCGCCGCCATGCGCACGCCGCTACCGATTGCTCTGGAGCCAGGCGACGTCGTCGCACTCCAGGGTGGCCAGGCTCGGGTTCAGATCACGGCGCCCCTGGTCGCCTGGGCGCGCGGTCTCTGCACGCAGTTGGTCGGCGCGCGCGAAACGCCCTCCTCCGTCGACGGGCTGCTCGTCGCGTCCGGCGCGCGTGCTGCGCTCCAGTGGGAGGAACCGGGCCTGCTCACGGGGATTGCGCTGAGCTCAGGCCGGCGCGCGGCGCTGCCAACCGGCACACTGCTGGCGACGTCCGGCAGCCTTGGCCGGCCGCGCCTCGTCTTGCATGGATTGGGCCAGCACATCGCCAGCGCGCGCGCGGCGGCGGCGTTCCTGGGCCTGGATGGCTCGGATCGCCTCCTCGTCTCGCTACCGATGTGGCACGTCGGTGGGCTGGCTCTGCTGTTTCGCGCGCTCGCCTCGGGCGCCGTCCTGTGCGTTCCCCCGCGGCACGCAACGCTCGCCGACGCCTTGGTCCAGCTGCGCCCCACGCGCGTGTCGCTCGTCGCTACGCAGCTGCGCCGGGCGCTCGATGATCCCGAGGCGCTGGCGGGCCTACGCGCGTGTCGGACCGTACTGCTTGGCGGTGGACCCGCCCCCGTCACTCTGCGCACGCGCGCCCTCGCGGCTGGCGTACCCCTCGCCGTCGGCTACGGAGCGACGGAGACCGCGGCGTTCGTGGTGGCCACGACGGAGCCGGCGATCGTGGCTCGTGAGGACACGGCGGGTCGCGCGTTGCCAGGCAACGACGTCCAGGTGGACGCGCGCGGCCACATCCTTGTCGCCGGGCCCGGCGTCTTGAGCGACTACTACGGGCCGACGGGACGGACGCTGGCGACCGACTCCGCGGGGCGCTGGGATAGCGGCGATCTCGGGCACCTGCAGGACGGCGTGCTGCGCGTCACGGGGCGCGCGGACCGGCGGTTCATTTCCGGTGGCGAGAACATCCAGCCGGAAGCCATCGAGGAAGTGCTGCTTGGCGCCGCGGGTGTGAGCGAGGCGATCGTGGTGCCCGTGCCGAGCGAGGAGTTCGGCGAGCGGCCGGTGGCATTTGTCGCCGGCGAGCCGCTCACCTTGGCTGCTCTCGAAGCCGCGGTGCGCGCGGCACTGCCCGGCTTCCACGTACCGGCGGCTTGGTACCGATTGCCCCCCCCCGAACCCGGGCCGGTCAAGCGCGACCTGCACGCCCTGGCGGCCATGGCACGAGACCCCGTGGCTGCGGCGCGCCTCCAACCTCTGACGTAGGGCTCCGCCGCGCCAACTGGAACCCTGCGATCCGGCAACCGCGTTGCGGGTCTTTCGTCCCGCCACGAAACCCGCAACGAATTGGGCTTTCAGGGGTTCCAGGCGCTGCGATGATGGAGTTCGGTGGGCGGGGCGAGCCCCCGGTTGGAGCGTGTCGGATGTCGATCCTCAGAGCCCGTGGCCCTGTGCCCTTTGCCGCGACGATCCTGCTGGTCTTCGCCAGCTCGTGTGGCGAGCCGCCGGCCCCCGCGGCGAGCCCGCCCACCGAGGCGGGGTCCGTGCTGCGCTACGACGCGAATGGACGCCCGACCGCGCCGCTTCCCGCGGCGCGCCGGCGGCCCAATCTGCTGGTGATCCTGCTCGACACGCTGCGCGGCGACATGGTCCAGGCTCAACCTGTCCCGGGCGAAGCCGTCGCGATGCCCACGCTGCAACGGCTCGCGGCGGAAGGCGCGCTCGCGACTTCTGCGATCGCACCTGCTTCATGGACACTGCCGTCGATCACAAGCTTCCTCACCGGCCTGCCCCCCAGCGAGCACTCCGTCGATGATCCGGAGCGCTCGGGACGCTTACCCGGCGAAGTGACGACCTTCGCCGAGGTGCTGGCCAACACGCACGGGTACGAGACGGCGGCGTTCGTCGACGGGCCGTTCTTTGCCCGCGACAGCAACATGCTGCAGGGGTTCCAGGACGGCGCCCCCGGCTTCGCCCTGCAGGGAACTGCCGCCGTCGTGGGGCGCTGGGCTGAGAAGCGCGATGCGTCCAAGCCGTTCTTCCTCCTGCTACACACGATGGAGGCGCACGATCCGTACGGCGCCGCCAACCACCCGTGGCCCCTGCGGCCCCGCAACGTGCGCGCGGACTTGCGCACGCGCTGGGGCGCCCTCAAGGAGCCCTGGGACATCACGCGCGCCTACCTTCAAGACATCCACGTACGCGAGCTCCTCGAGCAGGAGCGTGGCCGCCCTCGCCTGCGTCAGCTCGTGCAATGCATGAATGACGGCTGCGAGGTCGATCCACGTCCGGACGTCCTAGAGGAACTGAAGGCCTCCTACCTGGAGGGCGTGCGCTGGGTTGACGGACTCGTCGCCCAGACGCTGGACACACTCGCTGCCCGTGGCCTGCTTGAGAACACCCTCGTCGTGATCAGCAGCGATCACGGCGAGGCGTTTGGTGAGCACGGCATGCTGGGCCATGGTCGCCGCCTCGACAGGGAGCTGGTGCACGTGCCGCTCGTCATGCGCGGTCCCGCCCCCTTCCATGGTGGCAAGGTCATCGAGGGCGTGGTCGGGTTGATCGACGTCCTACCCACGTTCTTCGACTGGATCGGCGCGCTGCCGCCGGACGGCTCGACGGGTCATTCGTTCCTCAGGCAGTTCGACGCGGAGAAGATGGTGATCCGCCCGCCGGTCGCCACGGAGGTGCTCGCTACCCCCTCGACGCTCGGCAGCGATCGCGCGCTACTTCGCCGGGCAATCGTGAGCGCGCGCTGGAAGTACGTCGTGACGTACGACAGCACGGAAGGCACGGTGACCGAGTCGGTGTTCGATCTGCTAGCCGATCCCCTCGAGCAGAACGACCTCGCCGCGCCCGCGGGCGTAATGCCCGCGGGCCTGCCCTTCGACGAGGTGTTCTGTCGCGCGGCCGAGGCCGTGCGCGAGCGCATCTGGCACGACGCGACGACGACCTCAGAGCGCGGCCTCACGATCTACGGGCCCAACATCGGCCGACTCAGTGGGGCTAGGCCTGAGCCGCTGCCGTGCAGCTCTGACAGGCGCTGACCCGCGACGCGCCCTCTCAGTCGAGGCGCCCGGCGCCGCCCAAAGCCGCCGCCAGGTCATCCGGGAGGCGCGTCGAGCGCCCCGTCGCGCGATCGACCGCGACGTGCACGGTCTTCAAGACGGCGATCTCCTCGCCATGAGGCGTGGCGAACCGATAGTCCAGCGCGAACGAACGCGACTTCACCTCAGAAACGGTCACCTCGATCCGCACGCGGTCGCCCATGCGCACCATCGCCCGGTAGTTGGCCTCAGCGTGCACGATCGGATACAGCAGCGCTGCGGATCCGAGGTTCCCGGGCAACGACTGGCCTAGCGCGTCGAGCAGATCCTCGTAGGCCGCATGGGCGAGCTCGAAGTAGCGCGCGAAGAACACGACGCCCGCGGCGTCGGTGTGCTGCAGCCGGATTGCGGTCTCGAACACGTGCACGGGCGTCAGCTCCGCGTCAGGATCTCGACCAGCTCGATGTCGAACACCAGCACCTTGCCCGCTAGCGGGTGATTGCCGTCGAGCACAGCCTCGTCGTCCTCGATGTCCTTGAGCACGACCTGCACCGGACCGTCGGGTGTCTGGACCTGCAGGAGCGCGCCCAACTCGACGCCCTCCGGCAGGTGCTCTGCCGGCACGCGCGCGACCATGCGCTCGTCGTGCACGCCGTAGCCGCGCTCGGGGGCGATCTCCACGGTCTTCTTCTCGCCGACGACCATCCCGACGACGGCTTCGCTCACGCCGGGAATAAGCTCGGGCCCACCGGCGGTGAACTCCAGCGGCTCACCCCGCTCGTAGGAGGAGTCAAACGTCTCGCCGGAGGCATGGCGCCCCGTGTAGTGGATCCGAACTCTGCTGCCTGTTGCCGCTGTCATGCGCCGGAGTATAGGGGGTAGGCGTCCTCCGGCCCTGCCGAGAACGTACGGCTCGCCGGCTGCGGGCCGTGGACTCGCCGTCAGCGGCCTCGAGTGGATCGACCACGAATCGGCCTCGACGGCTTCGCCACGACCTCGCCCCGACGACCCGATTGCCTCCGAATGGGCACTGATCCGGCGCTCGGACGCAGGATCGCGGCGCAGCCGATCTACGCGGGCGAGCTGGCGCAGCCCGCATGAACCGTGCGCACTGTGATCGGGGCCCCTGCGCGGCGCAGCCGATCTACGCGGGCGAGCAGGCGCAGCCCGCATGAACCGTGCGCCCTGTGATCGGGGCCCCTGCGCGGCGCAGCCGATCTACGCGGGCGAGCAGGCGCAGCCCGCATGAACCGCGCGCCCTGTGGTCGGGGCCCCT
>JAQBWE010000154.1 GCA_027625315.1 Planctomycetota bacterium | reverse complement strand
CAGCAGGGCGTCGCGTTGGTCAGGCGCGAGTGCCGAGGCGGTGTCGCCCGTGGGCGCCGTCGCGAGCCCGGACTCGAGCGCACCGGCGAGGGCGCGCAGCGCGTCGGCTTCGGCACGGGCCGCAGGATCGGTGGCGAGCCGCACCTCAAACGCACGCAGCTCGTCGCCCGCGCCTTCGCCCAGGGCCAGCGCCGTGAAGCGCGGGTCCTGAGGATCGAACGCGGGACTCGCCGCGTCGCGGGGATCCGGTTGATTGGCTGAAGGTGTGGTCATGAGTGACTCCTCTCGCAGGGCGCAGCGGCCAAGCGCCGCCGCAGGGTGTGCATGGCGTCGTGGAGCAAGACGCCGACATGGCTGACAGACGCGCCGGTCACGACCGCGATGTCGCGGTACGAGAGCGCGTCTTGGAACCTGAGCCGCACGACCTCCTGCTGGCGGGCAGGCAGATCCGCGACACAGGCGAGGAGCCGCACGGTCTCCTCCGCGTGCTCCGCGTGGCTCGCAGGATTGCTGCCGTACGGCTCGTGCTCGGCGGTGGCCGGGTCCGTCAGCTGCTGGACGTGCTCGAGCGCGTGCATGCGCCCCTCCTTGCGTAGGTGATCAATCGCCAGGTTCCGACAGACCCGGTAGAGCCAGGGTCTGAGCGCGTCATCCGGCGGGGGTGTCTCAACGCGGCAGAGCCGCAAGAAGGCCTCCTGCACGATGTCGCGCGCCGCGTCGACGCCCCCGACGCAGCGCGCCGCGTAGGCCAACAGACGCGCCTCGTGGCGATCCAGGGCCTGGCGCACAAGGCGCTGGCGGGGGCTCTCGATGGGTCTCGGCATGCTGGCTCTCGTCGGCCTCCACCTACACAACGGGCGACCGGCTCCCTTCTTAGGGAGATTCTGCGCGCGGAGAGAGGGGCGAGGGTCCGCGGATCCGGAGGCCAAGGGCCGCGCTCAGGGCCATGCTAGGGTGGGGGCTGCCCTTGGAGGTGCCCATGCGCTTGATCCTGTTCGCACTGATCGTCGGCGCAGGCCTGCTGGGCGGGCGGGCGCCCGAGGCGCGAGCCGAGGAGGGCGAAGACCTCAAGCCCGTGCGCGTGCACAACCTCACGGACGTGGCCGCGCTCGACGTCGGCACGCTGAGTCTGCACATGTCAAACGGGCGCGGCATGACGGCGGCAGTGGTCAAGCGCTGTCCCAACTTGGCTAGGCTGCATATCGAGCACCACACCGACCTGAACGCGGGGGACCTGCGTCCGCTCGTCGGTCTCAAGTCATTGCGCGTGCTCACGTTGTTCGGCGACCTCACGATCGACGACGAGGATCTCAAGGTCATCGGAACGATGACCCAATTGGAGGGCCTGAACCTGGCCATCGGGTGAGGTTCGTGCAAGTTGGCCAGTCTGGCCCACCTCAGCGACCTCGTGAATCTGGCGTCCTTGCAACTGGACATGAGCGTCTACATGGGCGACACAATCAAGTCGGCAAACCGCGTGGCGCAGAAGGAACTGGAGGAGCACGTCTGGCAACTGATCCAGCGCAGCGCCTTCTCACCGCCGACGCGCGTCGTGTTAGAGGACGCCTTCTCGGCGGACACGGCCGATGCGGCCGCCCTGCGGGCGGAGGCCAAACGGCTCCTGGTGGACGCGAAGCGATTGTTCGCCGAAGCCGAGAAGGCGCTACTCCGCGCGACCGCGCTGTTGGAACAGGCTGCGAACCAGTCCAAGTAGCGGCCAGCCGGCGCGCGCGAAGTTACTTGACGCGCAGCAGCGTGTCGACGGCGTCCACAGCTTCCTTCAGTCCGAGCCCGTGCTGCTCGCGGTACAGCTTGACCGCTTCGACCTTGCGACCGCCGTGCGCCAGGGTGCGCACGGCTTCATCGGGCATCGGCAGGTGACGGCCGTACGCATCAAACGGCATCGTCGGGATGGGCGGCGGGCCGCCGGCGGCGATGGTGTCCACCGCCTCGGCCGCCTCGCGTAGTCCGGAGCCACTAATGACCCGGTAGCGCCTGATGGCCTCGATCCGATCACCCTCCAGCAGGGCGCGGCGGACATCCTCCATGGTCGAGCCATCGTCGACGTCGGGCTCGCGCGAGAGTCGGACGCGGTCTTTGGTGGGGCGATAGAGGATCACCATGAGCAGGATGGTGGCGGCGACAGCAACGAGGAGAATGCCCATTCCGGCATTCTCACTCACCGCGGGGCGGAACGGCGCGATCTTGTGATGCGACCCTTGGTTTCCCCCAGGAAGCGCCCGAGGGGCGGGGTGAGCACGGGGCCTTGCGCCGCTCAAGTGGCCGCGTTGCAGCCCTACGCCCCGCTGGCCTCATCCGCCGGGGGCTGCGGGCGCGCCTGCTGCTCTGCGGCGTAGGCCTTGCGGGCCTTCCGCAGGCGATTGCGCTTGGCGTTGCGAGCCATCTTGCGGTGATCGCGGATGTAGAGATCCTCAACCTTCGTCCGGGCCCAGGGCGTCTTGCGCAGGAACGCGAGACTCGAGCCCACGCTGGGATTGCGCGCGAAACAGCCAATGGGGATCTCTGCGGCGAGATCGGGCCAGCCCCGGCGCGCGACCAAGTCCTCGACCATGGCCTTGAGCGTGACGCCATGCAGGGGATCGTTGGGATGCTCGTCAGTCACGCGGCGCGCTCCTCAGGTGGAGCCCGAATGGTACCCGTGCGGCTCCGTGCCGGAGCCCCTTGGCACCTGCCGCTACACTCGCGCCCCACACGGCGACAACGGCCGGGCGTACCCCTCGGGAGCACAGGCATGGATTTCGGCAACTTCTCGGTCAGCTTGGCGGTCAAGGACCTTGAGACTTCGCGCGCGTTCTACGAGAAACTTGGTTTCGTCCCGGTCGGCGGCGAGGCCGCGCAGAACTACCTCATTCTCCAGAACGCGACGAGCACGATCGGAATCTTCCAGGGCATGTTCGAACAGAACATCCTGACGTACAACCCGGGCTGGAACCGCAAGGCCGAGACGCTGGCTGAGTTCCAGGACGTGCGCGCGATCCAGCGGGAGCTCGAGGCGCGCGGCATCGAGCTGACGGCGCGTGCCGATGAGTCCACGACGGGCCCGGCCAGCCTCGTGATCATGGACCCCGACGGCAACACCATCCTGATCGACCAGCACGCGGGCTAGGTGCCGGACTCTCTCGGGATCGCGCGCTACCGTCCGGCCGCGAGGGAGAGCCGCTTGGCGCGATCGACGAGCTCCAAGAACTCGCTGCGGTAGCCCGCGGGATCGGCGCCACGGGCGTTTGTGGCGAGCGACTTGACCAGATCCCAGGTCGCGGTGCCCTTGTGCGGTGACTCACGCAGCAGCATGCCGAACGCGGCGACGGCCGCAGCCCAGCGCACCTCACCATCGGCCTCGCCGAGGCCCGTGCCCGCGTCCTCGACGTCCTGCTCGATCAGCACGCTCGTGTCCGCAGCGGGCAGCTTGTAGCGCAAGCGCAGCCGGAACAGAGCCGTCGAGGGGGCCGGATCGGCGTCGTGCGTGGCGCGCACGAAGGGGTTGGGGTCCACGTCGGCGCCCGGCAGGGCCGTGCCGGCCGGCACGATCTCGTAGAGTGCGGTGACGGAGTGTCCGGCACCGATCTCGCCTGCATCCTTCTTGTCGTCGTTGAAGTCGGCTCGGGCGAGGCGCCGATTCTCGTAGCCGATCAACCGGTAGCCCGCCACGCGCTCGGGATTGAAGAACACCTGGATCTTGACGTCCTTGGCGATCGTCACGAGCGTGCCGTCGACCTGCTCGCCGAGCGCCTTGTCGGCCTCGCGCAGTGTGTCGAGGTAGGCGTAGTTGCCGTTCCCCCGGTTGCTGAACTCTTCCATGGCTGCGTCCTGGTAGTTCCCATGGCCGACGCCCAGCACGCTGAGGAAGACGCCGGTCTTGGCCTTCTCCTCGATGAGCCGCGTGAGATCGCCGCGGTTGCTCACGCCGACGTTGAAGTCCCCATCCGTGGCCAGGATCACGCGATTGAGGCCCCCCTCGATGAAGTTCTGCGCGGCAACTTGATAGGCGAGCACGATGCCCTCACCGCCGTTCGTCGAGCCACCGGCGCTGAGGTCTTGAATGGCGTTCACGATGGTGGGCGCCTCCTCGACGAGTGTCGAGGGCAGGACGAGTCCTGCCGCGCCGGCGTACACGACGAGGGCCACGCGGTCGCGCGGATCCAAGCGCCGCACGAGGCGGGCAAGCGCCTTCTGCAGCAGATCCAGCTTGTTCTTGTCCTGCATCGAGCCCGAGACGTCGAGCAGGAACACCAGGTTGGCCGCGGGCCGCGTTCCGGCCGCCAGCACGCGTCCCTGAAGGGCGATGCGCGCCAGGCGGTGCGCGGAGTTCCAGGGGCAGGCAGTTACGGCCACGTGCGTACGAAACGGTGGCGCGTCGCGCGTGGTGTCTGCCGCGTAGTCGTAGCGGAAGTAGTTCAGCAACTCTTCGATGCGCACGGCGTCCTTCGGGGGGAGCGCGCGGTGTTGATCGAGGTACCGGCGGACGTTGGCGTAGGAAGCCGTATCCACATCGATGCTGAAAGTGGACGTGTCGGCGTCCGCGGTTCGCAGGAAGGGATTGTCGTCGATGCGATCGTAGCCCTCGGTCACGCCCTCAGGTCGGGCGGCATGGGCTGCGCTCTCCGCAGAATGGGCTCCCGGTTGGGCGCCCGGCGCCGCACCACCGCGGCCCTCGGACTCCCTAAAACTCTCCTCGTAGGGCAGGTCGTTATCGGTCTCCACCTCTTGGCAAACCGCTTCGTCACGGATCACCGCCATCCGGTGCACCTCGAAGTCGAGCAGACCCTCGTCCATGCGGGCGATCAGGGGGCGCGGCTTAGCCTGGAACTCTTCCTCAACGGATTCTTCCCCAACGGATGGTGCGAGGCGACAGGCCGCGAACATCGTCGTGACGGGCTCGGGCATGTCCACCCCGCTGCGCGCCAAGAGGAAGAGGCCGAGGAAGAGGAGCATGTGCACGGCGAGCGAGACCAGGGCCCAGCCGGCGATCACGCGCAGGAGGCTCGTCTTGGGCGGCCCGGCCGCCTCGTCGATGGGCGCAGGGGTTGCATCGGGCTGCATGGGAATCTCCTCCTCCGCGAGCCGCTTCGAGCGGTCGCGCGCCTCACGGGCCTGGTAGGAACGAGGAACGTCGCGCGGTTCGGGCGTGCGACATGCCTGGGCTATCCGGGTGCAAACGGGGCCCTGTGCGGCCGGTTCACGGGTGCTCGCAATCCCACCGCGCTACTCCGGGTCCGGACACGATTCCACGCGGAACTTCGCGCGACCTTGCAGCCGACCGTAGGCCCCCGTGATGTCCATCATGGGTCCGGGCGGACCCTTGCCGTGCGTCGCCAGCCACGCTTGACCGCGATCGAAGAACGCCCCGAAAGCGTCGTCGTCCATCTCGCGGGCCACGAATTCCGCGCGGCGGACCGGTAGGAGTCGGCACAGCGGCTCGCCGCGTGCGATGCGCACATGCTCGTGACGGCGGTCGAGCTCGAGCACGCAGTGCCACGGGTAGGACGCCGGGTAGGTGTCGGTCTCAACTAGCGCCGGCAGCACGCGAAAGGCGCGCGCGGCGTGGGGGAGATCGGTGAACAGCACCATCTCGCCCGGGTCGGTCGTGAGATACAGGAACGTCGACACCTTGACCTGGTCCCGCAGCAACGGCCAGACCTCAGGCGCGATCGGGTGGGGGAGCACCTGGTTCTCGTCCCAGAACCACGCCGCCTCCTGAACCTGAGGCGGCGCCGCCTCGGCGTCCGGGGGCGCATCCTCAGGCACCCAACCCCAGTCGGCGGTCAGTGCGTCCGTCCGCGTCAGGCTCCAACCGCCGGCCGCCTCGCGCCGGAACTCAATGTCGACGCTCGCGAGCACGTCGAACCCGTAGGCGTTGGACGCCCGGACGGGCGGGCATTGCTCGGGCCAGCCCCGGCCACCGCCGCGCTTGATGTAGGCATCCCTCGCAGGCGCCGGAGCCAGGGCGTCGGCGCAGAACCGTCGGAAGTGGAGCATCAGGGACCTCGCGCAGGGGCTGGCATCGTAGACCCGGCTCGCAGCGTCTCGCCACGACGTGCGGCCCCCGCCCGCCTGCTAGGCGGCTCGAGTGATAAAACCGAACACGTTCAAGAAATGCCTTGACCCGCCTCTGTGGTCGGTCGATGATTCCAATGTTGAACGCGTTCAAGTTTGACTCAGGAGGACCCATGAACCCCATCGTCTGGACCTACACGATCTACCTCGTCATCAGCATCGCTCTCACCATCTGGGTCGCCCGGACGCTCCATCGCAACGGGCGGCACTTCCTTGTGGAGGTGTACCGAGGCAACGAGAGCCTGGCCGACTCGGTCAACCACCTGCTCGTCGTCGGCTTCTATCTCGTGAACCTGGGCTACATCACCCTGGCGCTGGCGGTGTCGCGCTACGTGCACGACACCCGCGGAGCCATCGAGACCGTCTCCGCGAAGGTGGGGGCCGTGCTCATCGTGCTCGGCATCATGCACTTCACGAACCTGTTCGTGTTCACCCGCATGCGCCGGCGGGCAGAGCTGCGCAGCGCGCCGCCGCCGTTGCCGCCGACCTCACGGCTCGCCCCGATCGCCCCTGTGCGGTGAAGCCCATGGAACGGCTCACCGTGCTGACGGATGCGAACTGCACCACCTGCCGCCGGGTGGCGGCGTGGGTTGAGCGCCAACGCGCCTACCTACCGATCGAGATCATCCCAGCCGACGCGGCGGAGGCGCGCGAGCGCTTCCCCGGGCTCGACCCCCTGGCCATGCTGGGCGATCTCACCGTCGTGAGCGACGTCGGGGAGGTCTGGCAGGGCCCCGGAGCCTGGATCACGATCCTGTGGGCTCTCGAGGCGGGACGAACCTGGTCGTTTCGCCTCGCCTCACCTCTCCTCTGGCCCCTGGCCCGGCGCCTCATTGAACTGGCCTCGCGCGAGCGGATGCGACTCGGCGCCGTCGCCGCCATGCTCGGGCCCGATCCGCTCGCGCGCTTGCAGGAGCGTTGAGGGATCCACAGCAGCCCGCGCCCGAGCGTCCGACGTCCCGCGGATCATCCTCCTCAGCCCCCCGGAGTCCTCAGTGCCCGACGACCCGCTCCACGACCTGCCTCTCGACCTGCTCGGGGCCCTGCCCCGCGACCGCCCACTGACAGAAAAAGGCGAGGCGACGCGCGCCCGCATCCTGGATGCGGCCGTGGAGCTTCTGCGTGAGCGGGGCTACGACAAGACGACGATGCGGGCGATCTCGCGCGCGGCCAGCGTGTCGCTCGGCAGCGCATATCACTACTTCGAGTCCAAAGAGCACCTGATCCAAGCCTGGTACGGCCGGTCGCTCGCGGAACACGTCAAGGCCGCCGAGAAGGTGCTGGCGGAGGAGACTGACTTCCGCAAGCGGCTCGTCGGCGTGATGCGCGCGAAGATCGACTCGAGCGAGCCCTATCACCGATTCGCGGGCGTACTGTTCAAGACGGCCGCCGATCCGAAGAGTCCGCTCAACCCGTTCAGTCCCGCATCAGGGCCCGTGCGGGCCGATGCGACCGCCCTGTTCGAGGAGGTCGTCCGCGGCGCGAAACTGAAGGTGCCGGCCGACCTGCGCGCGGAATTGCCGCGCATGCTCTGGATGTACCAGATGGGGATCATCCTGTTCTGGATCCACGACGACTCGCCGAAGCGAGTCCGTACGCACAAGTTCATCGAAGGCACCGGGGGCCTCGTCGCGCGACTCGTCAAACTGGCGAGCAACCCGTTGCTCGCGCCCCTGCGCAAGACGGCG
>JAQBWE010000153.1 GCA_027625315.1 Planctomycetota bacterium | reverse complement strand
CCGCCGGCACCGGGACGCCTCCCGCCCGCATGCCGCAGCGCGTGCTGATCACGGGCGCCGCGCAAGGCATCGGCCGCGCCCTCGCCGACGCCTGGCATGCGCGCGGCGCAGACGTCGTCGGGCTAGATCTTCTCGACGTGGCCGCGCCGTTCGCCACTGAGGTGTGCGACCTCGCGGAGCCCGCCGCCGTGCAGGCTGCGCTCGCGCGACTCGCCACCCACGCGCCCTTCGACGTCGTCGTGCACAACGCGGGCGTGAACGAATCCGGCGTGTTCGAGCGTCAGGATCCCGAACGCCTCGCCCGCCAGATCGCCGTGAACCTCACCGCGCCCCTGCAGCTCACGGCGGGCCTGCTGCGCACGCAGCGGCTAGCCCCCGGTGGCGCGCTCGTGTTCGTCTCCTCGCTCTCGCATCAGGTCGGCTACCCCGGCGCGGCCGTCTACGCGGGGAGCAAGGATGGCCTCACGAACTTTGCGCGCTCCATGCACGCCGGCCTGGGGCCGCAGGGTACGAACGTGCTCACGGTGTTTCCCGGCCCGACGCGCACCGAGCAGGCGCGGTTGGCGAGTCCCCCCGGCAGCGATGAAGAGGCGCGCATGCCGCCGGCGGAGCTTGCCGAGCGCATCGTGCGCGCCGTGGATCGCCGCCGGCGGATTCTGGTTCCCGGCGGCGGGGCGCGCGTGTTTGCGCTCCTGGGCCGCAACGCGCCGTGGCTCACGGAGCGAGCGATGCGCCGCGCGATCTACGACAAGTTGGCTTGAACGCGTGGGTCAGCTTGCCCGGCGCACGATGCGCCGCGCGATGGCCGAGAGCAGATCGCCCGCCAGCACGATGACCATGCCCAGGCCGATGAAGAACACCATCTCGTCGTAACGGAAGCCGCTGACCTGCGCTTCGTCGATGAGCCATCCGAGGGACGCGAGGCCGAGGATGCCGAGCACGGTCGCCTCGCGCACGCACGTCTCCCAGCGATAGAAGAAGTACGTCAACAGCCGCGGCAGGATCGCCGGCGCGATTGACGTGAGCGCGATCGTTGTGCGACTCGCGCCCAAGGCGCGTAGCGCGACGGCCGGGCGCGGATCCGCGTTCTCGATCGTCTCGGCGGCGAGGCGTCCGAGGATGCCGCAGTTGTGGATGGCCAGCGCCAGCACCGCGGGCCACGCTGGGGTACGTAGCATCGCGAGGAGGAGAAACGCGAGGATGTACTCGGGCATCGAGCGCTGCACGATCAGCACGATGCGCGTGGCGCCGCGCACGACCTGCCACGCGAGGCGGCGCGGCCAGGGTGCCGGGCCGGCGTGGGGCGCGAAGGGCCGCGGCGTGGCGAGGGTGCGCGCAGCGAAGCCGCAGAACACGAGACTCGCCAGCGCGGCCAGCACGATGGCGAGGACCGAGATTGCGAGCGTGCCGAGCGCGCTCTCGAGTCCACCCGGCGTGTCGCGGTCCGAGACGCCGTCGGTGAGGCGCTGCTGCGCCCACGTCCCGAACACGCCCCAATCCCACGGCAGGGGCTCCAGTGTGCCGTCCGGGCCGGGCGCGCGCAGCGGATAGGGTCGGACCTCGTCGAGGAAGCGATCCAGGTTGCGCGCGCGCGTATCGGAGAAGCTGTCCGCGAAGTCGAAGTCGCCCACGAACCAGGACCCGACCAGCAGCAGACCGAACAGCGCGAAGCTCACACGCACGAATCGGCTACGCGGGCGCGCGCGCCAGAGCGCGTCCAACTCGGATTCGGTGGCGTGGGCCGAGACGCTCATCGGGCCAGCCTCGCGCGCAGTCGGCCGCTCCACGCGTCGAACACAAGCACGAGCGCGAGCAGCACGTACAGGTGCGTCCACACCTCGCCGTAGTTCGTGCTCACGAACGACTGCTCGATCTCGCGGCCCAGCGTCTCGTAGCCGAAGAATCCGAGCACGGCGGAGGAGCGCAGCGCACACTCGAAGCGGTAGAAGGCGTAGGCGATCATGTCGGGCAGCGCGCGCGGCACGAGGCCGAAGGCGAACTGCTGCATGCCCGAAGCGCCCGCGGCGCGCAGCGCGTGGGAGGCCTCGCGCGGCGCCTCGTCGACCATCTCCGAGAAGATCTTGGCGAGCGTACCGGCGTAGGGAATCGCGATAGCCACGACGGCGGCCAACGGCGTCAGTCCCACGGCCGCGAGGAATAGCACGGCCCAGAGCACCTCGTGGACCGAGCGCATGAACCCGATCAGGACGCGTGTGGCGCCGTAGATGACCGGCGCCACGGTGCGTCCGAACCACGTGCGGCCACCCAGCGGGTCGCCGGACCACCACGCCGTCGAGGCGCAGAACCCCAACACGATGCCCAGCACCAGCGCCACGCTCATCGCCGCCGCGGCGTACACGACGGTCGTGACCGCGGCGCGCAGCGAGAGCGCCAGCAAGCCCGGCGTGCCGTCCGGGACGTACGCCGCCTCCGAGGAGAGCGCCGGGGAGAACGCGCGTGCAAAGAAGTCGCGTGCGAGCGAGAGCCCGCCGGTGGACGGGGTCAGATCGCTCGGCTGCAGGCCGAGGTAGAGCGCGGCCCAGATGCCCGCGACCCCGAGCCCCGCGAGGACGAACCCACGCGGGCCCAGAGGGAACGGTCGGCGCAGGTCAGGCGCCATCCGCCAGGACCTCCGCCGGATCCAGGTCGTAGAGCGCGTGGAAGTCCGCCTCGGTGATGGCCTCGCTCGGACGATCGAACACGATGCGCCCGGCGCGCATGCCTACGAGTCGGGGGAAGAACTCACGCGCCAACTCCAGGTTGTGCAGGCTCATCAGGAGGGTGAGGCCCTCCTCGCGTGAAATGCGCGTGAGCAGGCCGACGGTGTCGCGCGCGCGCGCGGGATCCACGCTCGAGACTGGCTCGTCGGCCAGCAAGGCCGCGGGGCCTTGGTAGAGCGCTCGGGCCACGGCCACGCGCTGCTGTTGACCGCCGGAGAGTGTGTCGGTGCGCTCAAAGAGCTTCTCGGGGATGCCGACGCGCGTGAGGATCGCGAGCGCCTCGTCGAGCGCCGCGCGCGGCGGAAACACCATGCCCAGTGTGGAGCGCACGAGTCCCTGGCTGCCGAGGCGGCCGCTGAGCACGTTGCGCGCCACGCGCACGTTGGGCACGAGGCAGAGGTCTTGGTGGACGAAGCCGATCGAGGCGCGGGCGCGCCGCAAGGCGCTGCGCGTGAGTGTGGCGAGATCCTCGCCGCCGACCCGTGCGCGCCCCGCGCCGGGTCGCACCATGCCGACGAGCACGCGCAGCAACGTGCTCTTGCCCGCTCCGCTCGGACCTACCAAGGCCACGGCCTCGCCGGGCGCCACCTCGAGATCGATGCCGCGCAGCGCCGCGTGCGCGCCGAACCGAACCGAGACGTCATCCAGGGAGAAGCCGGTCGCCGGTTGCTTCATGATCACGGGTGGGTGCTACCGCAGCAGGCCGAGGTCGCGTGCCAGCACCTCGATCGGCTGAAAGTCCTCGTTGGTCGCGGCGACCATGCCGCTGCGCTGGAAGCCGGCCAGCAGGGCTTCGTCATTCATCGCCAGCAGCGCCGCCTGCAGCTTCGCGGTGAAGCCGGCGCCGAACAGCGTCTCGAGCTTCGGATGGGCCGTGAAGTTGTAGTCGGGGTAGTCCGGCGTCTGCCAGATGATGCGACACACCTTCGGATCGGTCGTGCCCTCGGCGACGCGGCGGTCGTACGTCGTGTAGCTCACCACACCTACGTCCACCGCGCCGCTCTGCACGAGCTCACACGTCTTGTCGTGCCCGTCGGAGTACTGCGGGTCCGACTTGAGATACTCCGCGGGCGAGGCACCGCCCGACTGCTGGCGGATGAAGTGCTCAGGCATCAGCCGGCCCGACGTCGAGGACTTCGAGCCGAACGTGAAGGAGCGACCGACGATGCCAACCGGGAAGCCCTCGCCCCGCTCGAGGCCGGTGCTCGCGTTGGCGATGAAGTAGGAGTGGTAGCGCGGGTCCTCGACGCCCTGGGCGATGGCGCGCGCGCCGGGCACGGCCGCCCGAGCCTGCACGCCGGTGAGTCCGCCGAACCAAGCCAGCAGCACCTGCTCGTTCTTGAACATCTCGACCGACGCGGCGTACTTGGTGGCGTGCACGTACTCGACCGGGACGCCGAGCTGCTCGGAGAGCCAGTCCGCCACGGGGCCGAACTTCTCCTTCATGCGCGTCGGGTCTTCGCCCGGAATCGCGGTGAACCGCAGGATCGGCGCGGCGCCGCCGGAGGCGGGCGCGTCGCCACAGCCGCCGAGGGGAGCGAAGGCGAGCAAGGCGAGCAGGATCGGGGCGAGACGGGTCATGGAGGTTTCCGTGGATCGAGGCGAAATGTATCGGAATTTCCGATAGAGTGCATGGGCGAACATGATCCCCTATACGTCCCGGGCTGGGGGATGCGCAAGATTGCGCCGACCGACCCGGGACCGGAGCCCGGCATGGCCAACACCGATCCCCTCTCCATTCGCCAACTCGAAGTGTTCGTGGCCCTCGTCGAGGCGGGCTCGTTCACCGCCGCGGCCCGCCAGTTGGGCCTCAGTCAGTCGACCGTCAGCGGCCATATCGCTGACTTGGAGCGGCGGCTGGGCATGCGGCTCGTGGGGCGCGAGCGCAGCGGCGTCACGCCAACGGGCGCGGGTCAGGTGCTCCTCAAGCCGGCCCGGGACGCTCTGCGCGCCGAGCGCAACACGCGCATGGCCGCGGCCGAGCTGACGGGGCTCCTGAGCGGCAGCCTGACCTTGGGCGGGTCCACCATCCCCGCCGTGTACCTGCTGCCGCCTTTGCTGCGAGGGTTTCGGCAAGCGCACGACGGCGTCACGATCCGCCTCCTCACCGGCGACTCAAGCGAGATTCTCAGCCACGTTCAAGACGGCAGCGTGGACGTCGGCTGCGTCGGCGCACGCCCGCGCGCGCGCGGCCTCAAGATCGCGGAGATCGGGGCGGACTCCCTGGTGCTGATCGCGCCGCCTGGCCACGAGCTTGCGGGGCGCAAGGCCGTCAGCGTGCCCGACGTCCTCGCGCACCCGTTCGTGCTGCGCGAGGAGGGCTCGGGGACGCGCAAGGCGATGCTCGACGGCCTGGGACTGCCCGAGGATGGCGGCGACCTCACAGTTTCGTGCCACGTGGGCAGCACCGAAGCCGTCAAGGCGGCAGTTCGGGCGGGGTTGGGCGTGTCGTTCGTCAGTGATCTGGCCGTGGCCGATGCGCGCGAGGCCGGCACGTTGGTGGTCATGCCCGTACGGGGCTTCAACGTGCGCCGCTCGTTCTGGCTCCTCTCCCGTGAGGACGAGCATCTGTCGCCCGCCGGCCGCGCGTTCTGGGAGGAAGCGGGCGGGAAGTAGCGCACGTTTCGGGGCGCGCCGGGTTTCCCTGGAGCGCCATGCGCACCTCCTCACCCCTGGCCCGGCTCCTACGCGCGATGGCGCCTCACCGGCGTCAGGTGTGGCTGGCGTCCACGTGCTCCGTGCTCAACAAGGTCTTTGACCTGGCGCCGCCGTTCCTGATCGCGCTGGCCATCGATGTCGTCATCCAACGCGGCGATTCGTTCCTGGCCGGCTGGGGCATCGCGAGTCCGGTAGGGCAGCTGTGGCTCCTCGCGGGCCTCACGCTGATCGTGTGGGGTCTCGAGTCGGTGTTCCAGTACGCCTACGGTCTCCTCTGGCGCGGGCTTGCGCAGACCGTGCAGCACGAGTTGCGACTGCGCGCCTTCGCCCACGTCCAGCGCCTGGACATGGCCTACTTCGAGGACCAGAGCACGGGCACGCTGATGTCCGTGCTGAACGACGACGTCAACCAACTCGAGCGGTTCCTCGACGACGGCGCGACGGAGCTGCTGCACGTGGCGACCACCGCCATCGTTATCACGACCACGTTCTTCCTGCTCGCACCCGAGGTGGCCTGGCTGGCGATGCTCCCGGTGCCGTTCATTCTGTGGGGCTCGTTCGTGTACCAGCGCCGCCTGGAGCCGCGCTACGCCGCCGTGCGCGAGCAGGTGGGCATCCTCAACCACCAACTCGCCAACGACCTCGGCGGCATGGCCACGATCAAGAGCTTCACCACGGAGGATCACGAGACCGAGCGCCTGCGCGTGCAGAGCGACGTCTACCGCGCGCGGAACCGGCACGCCATCCGCATGAGCGCGGCCTTCACGCCGCTCATTCGCATGGTGATTGTCGTGGGCTTCACTGCCACGATCGTCTACGGCGGTATCCGCGTGCTCGACGGCGCGCTCGACGCCGCGCCGTTTGCGCTCATGGCCTTCCTGACCCAGCGCCTACTGTGGCCCCTGACGCGCCTCGGCCAGACGTTTGACCTCTATCAGCGCGCCATGGCGAGTACGACGCGCATCCTCGACTTGCTCGATCTCGAGCCCACGATCGTGGACGGGCCGCAGGGGCTGCCCGATCCCGTGCGGGGCGAGGTGCTCTTCGACGCGGTGTCGTTTCACTACCGCGCGGGCTATCCCGTGCTCCGCGACCTCACGCTGCGCATGGAGGCCGGCAAGACGACTGCGGTCGTGGGCTCCACGGGCTCAGGCAAGACGACCCTCGTGAAGTTGCTGCTGCGGTTCTACGACGTCACGGCCGGCGCCATCCGGGTGGACGGCGTCGATGTTCGCGAGTTGCCCGTGCGCGCGCTGCGACGGCGCGTTGGCCTCGTGAGCCAGGATGTGTTCCTGTTCCACGGCACCGTGCGCGAGAACATCGCCTACGGGCGCCTGGGGGCCACGCACGAGGAGATCGTCGCCGCCGCGCAGGTCGCCGAAGCGCACGCGTTCATCGAGGCTCTGCCGGAGGGCTACGACACGATCGTGGGGGAGCGCGGCCAGAAGCTCTCGGGCGGGCAGCGTCAGCGCATCTCGATCGCGCGCGCCGTACTCAAGGATCCGCCGATCCTCGTGCTCGATGAGGCGACCTCGTCGGTGGACAACGAGACCGAAGCGGCGATCCAGCGTTCGATGGAGCGCATTGCCGTTGGGCGCACGACCATCGTGATTGCGCACCGCCTCTCGACGGTTCGCAACGCGCATGAGATTCTCGTGCTCGATCACGGTCGGCTCGTGGAGCGCGGACGGCACGACGAACTCGTCCATCAGGGCGGCGTGTACGAGTCGCTCTGGCGCGTGCAGACCGGCGAGCGCAGCGACGCCCCGCGACCTGCGTAGTTTTGCGCACACGCTTCGATCGGCGCGCGTCAGCACGGCAAGATGCGAGGTTTCGCGGTCGCGGTTCGCTATGCTCGGCTGCGAAGGCGAGCGGAGCACAGCGCGTGGACGGAGCGGTGAACCTAAGTCACGCCTGTCTCGTGCTGACGGCGGACCCTCCCACCTGGCGCGGCGTCCTGCGTCCGGGCGTGACGATGGCCTGTCTGGATGGACGCAACCTGCGCGCCACGTGGGTAGATGCGAGCCAGCCGGCTGAGCTTGAGGCGGAGGCGGCCCTCGCGCTGCTCGAGTACGGCGCGGTCATCGTGGCCGACCTGGTGGGCATGCACGCGCGCGTGTTCGACTTGATCTCGTGGCTTGCGGGCGCACGCCCCGACTCCGTCCTCCTCGTGCGGCATGGCGAGACGCCGCTACCCTTTCATGTGCGCGACCTGGCCGTCCGGTTGCTCGACCAGGCCGAAACCGGCCGCGTGGGCTTGGCCGAGCTCGTGGTGGCCGCCGCGCGCCGGCGCCGCGAGGTCGAGCCCCTCGGACGCGACCTGACCGACGAGTGGGCCAACCCCGGTGTGCAGCGGCGGCGCGAGCGATCGGGCGTCGCAGCCGCCCTGCG
>JAQBWE010000152.1 GCA_027625315.1 Planctomycetota bacterium | reverse complement strand
GGGCGGGCGGTCTTCGTTGCCGGGCCCACTGCCTTCCGCGCCGACCTCCGCGATCACGCACTTGAGGTAGCGGCTCTCCGGGAAGTTGGCCGCTACCGGATGATCGCCGCCGGCACCGCCGACATGCACGAGCCGCAGCGCGCGGCGCGAATCAAACGAGGCGCCCCGCAGCATGCGCAGGAACTCCTCCTCCGACACGAGACCGGAGCACGAGCTCGTGCAGACCAGCCCGCCGGGCCGCACGGCCTCCAGCGCGAGACGATTCAAGTCGCCGTAGCGACGCAGCGCGAGCCCGAGTCCGCCGCGGTCCTTGGCCCACTTCGGCGGGTCCACAATCAGGACCTCGGGACGCTCAGACGCCGGACGCTCCTTCATGGCCCGCAGGGCGTGGAACACGTCGCCATGCTCGAACGCCACGTTCACGCCGTTGCGTGCTGCGTTACGACCCACTTGGACAACAGCCTCCTCATCCAGATCCATCGCGGTGACGGCCTTCGCGCCGCCCTTCGCCGCGGCGACGGCAAAGCCGCCGGTGTACGTCATGCCGTCAAACACGGTCCGGCCGCGCGCGAGCTCCGCCACCATGCGGCGGTTCTCGCGCTGGTCGAGGAAGAACCCCGTCTTGTGGCCACCGTGCGGATTCACGAGGTAGCGCACGCCGTGCTCCTCGATCTCGACCGCCTCGCCATCCGAGCTCTGCGTGCACTCGAAGCCCTCGTGCTCGGACGTGCGGCGGTCCACACGCGGCACCACTTCGTCCAGGCCCAGCTCCTCGCGCAGGACGCGCTGCACCTCGGAGAAACGCCGATGCCAGCCGAGGCTAAACAGCGACGCGACGGCGACGCCTGCGTAGCGGTCCACGACGAGCCCGCTGAGGCCGTCACCCTCGGAGTGGATCGCGCGCCAAGCGTTGGTCACCCGCGGCAGGCCCAGCACATCCTCACGCAGCGCCTTGGCGGAGCGCACCTGCGCACGCAGCCAGTCCTCGTCGGGCACGATGTCGGGATTCCAGGTGAGCACGCGAATGGCCACGATGGAGGAGCGGTGCGCGAAGCCCCAGCCGACGGCGCGCCCCTCCCGCGTCTTGATGCAGACGAGATCGCCGTCCGACACGCTGCGGTCGGCGCGCAAGATGCGCTTGGAATAGACATACGGATGGACCGGAGGCCCTCCGCGCAACACGACATCCTTCACGATCGTCCTCCAAGCCGCGCGGGTACCCCCGCCGCAAGCCCTATCGATTCAAGTTCCCGCGCGCTGGGGCGCGCTGACGGATCACCGTCAAGCCCCGCGAGCAGGGCGGTTTCCACGGCGCCGGGCAGATCAATGCCGAGCGCGCGAGGCGAGACCGGAGCCGAGCCCGCCCGAGAAAGCGCGTCGAGCACGTGCCCCCCCGCCGCGGGCGGCGTGCCGACGAGCAACGCGTAGACGACAGCACACAAGCCGTAGATGTCCACGGCGCACGAGACCGCGCTCGGGCCCTCAAGCACTTCCTCGGGCGCCACGTAGCCCGGCGTACCCACCACCCCGGCGGACGGCGCCAGCGCTCGGTCCGCCAGCACGGCTTGGCCAAAGTCGATGAGCACGGCCCCATCGGGGCCCAGCACGACGTTGCCTGGCGCGACGTCGCGGTGGATCACCCCGCGGGCGTGCAGGTGCGCGAGTCCGCCGGCGACGCGTGCCAACACGGCGATCGCTTGCGCCGGCTGCAGGCCCTCACCGCTCACGAGTGCCGTGGCATCGGAGCCGGGCACGTACGCGGTGGCGAGCCAACGGCCCACGCCAGCGCCGAGCGGGTGCAGGCCACCGTCGATCAGCGGCGCCACGGCCGGATGCGGTGCCCCACCGAGCCGCGCGAGCAGCTGCAAGTGGCGCTCGGCGTCCTCGGGTCGTCGGCAAGCCAGGCCCTGCTTGACCACCACGCCGGGCGCCGCACGCGGGCCTGAGGCGGGATCCCTGAAGGCGGGCTGGGTCTGCCAGGCCGCGGCGAGCGAGGTGCCCGGCGGCACGAACGTGCCGGCGAGGCGATCCTGAAACGTGAACGACCCCCCACCTGGCGCGAGGCGCACGACGTCGCCGGGGCGCAGCGTGAGCAGGGGAACCCAGGCCCCGTTCACCTCGACCCGCAAGTCGTCCTCGCCCGCGAGCAGCCACTCGCCCTTGACGTAGCGCAGCCGAGCGTGGTGGGGCGCGGCCCCGGGCTCGACGATGTCGCACGCCGAGTCACTCCCGAGTCGAACATCGAGGGCCGCAATCGGGGCGCAGAGGCGGGGGCTGCCCGCGCGGAAGAACGCAACCGGCACCACATCAACCGCCGCGGACGGCGCGGTAGCGCAGCGTCGTTCCACCCACGTCCACGACATCCCCCTCGGCCAGGCTTCGCGCGGCCTCGAGGGGGGCGCCGTTGACGAGCGTCCCGTTCGTCGAGTCGAGGTCGACCACTTCGTGGCCCTCGCCAGTCGCCCGAATCTCGGCGTGCCGGCGCGAGGCACGGTCAGCCGTCACGGGCAAATCGCAGTCGTAGGCACGCCCGATGACGAGCGTCTCCCCGGGGGCCAGAGCCACCAGGTAGGTCTTGCGGGCGTCGGTAACGATCAAGCTGGCCACGGCGGCTCCTCGAGCCGGGCAGTATGGCCCGCGAAGGATGCGAGGGGCGAGTCGGGGCCGGGGGTGAACCGTGGCCACGCCGGACGTAGGCTGCGCAGACCGCAAACGGAGGCCGTAGGTGACCACTCTCCCCGACACGCTCGATCGACCGCTGGGCGGGGTCGTAGGCCTGGGCACGGAAGGGGATCCGCGCTTGATCGTCGAACTCTGGCTGCCCGTACGCATCGGTGGCGGCTGGCGACTGCTCATGTGCCGGCGCGTGCCGGCGCGCGGAGGATTCTGGCAGGGCGTCTCGGGGCGCGTGGAGACGAGCGACGCGACGCTGCGCGCGGCGGCGCTACGCGAGCTGCACGAAGAACTCGGGCTCGATGGGTCGCGGGTCGAGACCATCGTCGATCTGGAGCAGACCTACGACTTCATTTCGTTCGACGGCGAGCGGCACTACCGCAAGTGCTGCTTTGCTGTGGTGCTGGCGAACGACACGACCACAAGCGCGGTCACGCTCTCCGATGAACACGATGAGTGCCGCCTCATGACCTTCGAGGAAGCCATCGATAGCGCGCGCTTTCCCGAGTACGTCGAGGAACTCACGTCGCTCGAGTCCATGCTGCACGCCTAGCGGATCGAGACCTACAGACCGAGGCGCTGAAGGGTGTAGCCCTTGAGGTCGGCGAGGGTCGAGACCGCGTGCGAGGCGGAGCGCTCGTCGCACACGAGCACCGGCCCGTCGCGGCCATCCAGCGGCAGAAGGCCGTGGCTGCCCCGCACGAGGCTGGGATCCAGCGGCACGACATCCATGCGGTAGCGGAACCCCAGCACCTTTGCGAGCAGCCGACGCGCGACGCGCAACTTCGGCATGCGTAGCGCCGGATCAAAGAGGAGCTCACAGGGGTCGTAGCCCGGCTTGCGGTGGATGTCGACCGTGCGCGCGAAGTCGGGCGCGCGGCGCTCGTCGAGCCAATACGGATACGCGAACCACGCGTCCGGACGCGAGAGCAGCACGAGATCGCCTGCGCGCGGGTGCTCGAGCCCCATGGCCACTTTGGCCCGCTGGTCGAGCACGCGGGCGACGGCGGGCTCGGCCTCAAAGAGCGCCGCCACACGCTCGTGATCTTGCGACTCACGCACGTAGACATGAGCGATCTGGTGATCGCACACGACAAAGGCTCGGCTGCGATAGGTGTCGATGGTTTCACCGTAGGGCCCATCGCGGACCTCGAGCAGGCCCGCGGCGCGTAGCACGCGGTTGGGCAACACATGCCGGCGCACCGGGAGCAACCCGTACTCGCTGAACGCGATGACGTCGGCGCCCGTGGCCCGCGCCGCGTCGATCACGACCCCCGCCGCGGCATCGACCTCGGCGACACGCGCCGGGGTGCCCGGATCATCCGGACCGAGGCGCTGTAGGTCGTAGTCCAGGTGCGGCAAGTACACGAGCGTGAGCGTGGGACGCTTGGTCTCGAGCACACGCGCCGCGGCGCGCGCAATCCACTCGCTGGAAGGCAACCCCGACATGGGGCCCCAGAAGCTGTGGAATGGGAAGTCGCCGAGTTGCCCCTCCAGCTCAGCGCAGAGGCCGGGCGGATCGCTGTGGATGCCGAAGGCCTTGCTCCCATCCGCGCCGTACCACGGCTTGGGTGTGACGCTCCAGTCGACAGGCGCGCCTTGGTTGAACCACCAGAAGAGCTTGGCGCACGTGAACGGGACGCCGAGCGCCTGGGCGCGCGCCCGCGCCGCGGCATACACGGTTTCGCCCTGCACGAGGCGGTTGGATTGCAGCCAGAAGCGCACCTCGCCCGTGTCGCGCTGGAACCAGCCGTTGCCGACGATGCCGTGGCCTGAGGGCGCTAGGCCCGTCAGCGCGGTCGCCTGCGCTGCGCACGTGACGGCCGGCACGATGCCGCCCAGCGGCTTGGCGCAACCGGCCGCGCCCAGGGCCTTAAGACGCGGCGCGTGCTCCAGCAGCCGGGGGGTTAGCCCGACGACGTTGAGCCAGACGATGGGCCTAAGGCTGGTCACGCGGGCATGCTACCGGCGCGCCCCGGCGCGGCGGCGCTGATCTCGAACTACTCGCGGCGGGGCACGCGTGCCCGCGGCAAACAGCGCAGCGAGCGCGTGCCCGCTGCGGGCAGCAAAAAGAGCGCGTGCCCTCTGCGGGCAGCAAAAAAGGAGCGAGCCCTCTGCGGGCAGCAAAAAAGGAGCGAGCCGCGTCCTTGCGAACGCGGCTCCTCACGTGGCCGACAGGAATGCTGCGACTAGAAGCCGCCCATCCCGCCCATGCCACCCATTCCGCCCATGCCGCCGCCGGGCATGGGAGCTTCCTTCTTCTCCTCGGGGATATCGGAGATGACGGCCTCGGTGGTGAGCAGAAGCGTGCTGATGGACGCCGCGTTCTGCAGCGCCGTGCGCACGACCTTGGTCGGGTCGATGACACCGGCCTTGACGAGGTCCTCGTACTTGTCGGTTGCGGCGTTGTAGCCGTAGTTGTCCGTCTTGCCGTCGAGGACCTTCTGGATCACGATCGAGCCGTCCACGCCGGCGTTGGTCGCGATCTGCCGCAGGGGTGCCTGCAGCGCCCGCTTGACGATCTGGACGCCAATCTCCTCGTCGCCCGTGCACTTGACCTTGCCGAGCGCGAGGGACGCGCGCAGGAGCGCGACGCCGCCGCCGGGGAGGATGCCCTCCTCGACTGCCGCCCGCGTGGCATGGAGCGCGTCTTCGACGCGCGCCTTCTTCTCCTTCATCTCAGCCTCAGTCGCCGCGCCGACGTTGATCTGCGCCACGCCGCCGGCCAACTTGGCCTGCCGCTCCTGGAGCTTCTCGCGGTCGTAGTCGGACGTCGCACCTTCCAGTTCCTTCTTGATCTGGTTGATGCGGGCCTGGATGTCGGCGCGCTTGCCGCCGCCCTCGATGATGGTGGTGCTGTCCTTCTCAATCACGACGCGCCTGCAGCCGCCGAGATCCTTGATGTCGAGCGTGGCGGGATCGATGCCGAGATCCTCCATGACGGGCGTCGCGCCGGTGAGCGCAGCGATGTCCTGGAGCATGGCCTTGCGGCGGTCACCAAAGCCCGGCGCCTTCACGGCGCAGCACTGGAAAACCCCGCGCAGACGGTTGACGACGAGCGTGGCAAGTGCCTCGCCCTCGACATCCTCAGCGATCACGAGCAGCGGACGGCCGGCCTTGGCCACCTTCTCGAGCAGCGGGAGCATCTCCTTGATGCTGCTGAGCTTCTTCTCGTGCACCAGGATGAGCGGGTTGTCGATCTCGCAGGTCATCTCGTCCGCCTTCGTGATGAAGTGCGGAGAGAGATAGCCCTTGTCGAACTGCATGCCCTCGACCCAGTCCACGGTCGTGTCTAGGCCCTTGCCCTCTTCGACCGTGATCACGCCGTCCTTGCCGACACGATCCATGGCGGCCGCAATCTGCGCGCCGATCTCGCCGTCGTTGTTGGCGGCGATCGCGCCGATCTGGGCGATCTCCTTGGAGCCCTTGATGGGCTTCTTCATCGTGTCGAGGTACGCGACGACGGCATCGACGGCCTTGGCGATGCCGTTCTTGATGCCGATCGGGCTCGCGCCAGCCGCGACGTTCTTGATGCCCTCTTCGAAGATGGCTTCGGCGAGCACCGTCGCGGTGGTCGTGCCGTCGCCGGCAACGTCCGACGTCTTGGAAGCGACCTCGCGCACCATCTGGGCGCCCATGTTCTCGAAGGGATCCTTGAGCTCGATTTCCTTCGCGACGGTGACACCGTCCTTCGTGACCGTCGGGCTCCCGAACGACTTCTGAATCACCACGTTGCGGCCCCGGGGGCCGAGGGTGACCTTCACCGCGCGGGCGAGTTGGCGCACGCCAGCGCGAATGCGCTCGCGCGCGTCCTGGTTGTAGGCGATCTGCTTCGCAGCCATCTTCTGGTACCTCCTGCGGCGACCCGCGCTAGTTGGACTTCTTCGTCTTCTTCTTCTTCGAGGCCGGCTTCGCGTCGGCCTTCTTCGTGGCGGACTTCTTCGTGGCGGACCTCTTCGTGGCGGAATCTGCGGCCGACTTGGCCTTCGCGAACGGCTTGTCGTCGACGATCGCGAGGATCTCGCTCTCCTCGAGGATCAAGAACTCAGTGCCACCCTGCTTGATGCTGGTGCCGGCATACGAGCTGAAGAGGATCGTGTCGCCGACGGAGACGGCCAGCGGGATGCGCTCGCCACTCTTCTTGTCGCGACCGCCGTCGCCGGTGGCGACGATCTTGCCCTGGGTGGGCTTCTCCTTGGCGGAGTCGGGCAGGAGGATGCCGCCCGCGGTCTTCTTGTCGGCCTCGATGCGCTCGACGAGCACACGGTCGTTGAGGGGCTTGATGTTCGGCATGGATGATGTCTCTCCGGACGGCGCGCGTGGCGGTTCAGGGGTTGGGGGTCTAGGGCTCCGCGCCCGGCTCGCCGACCACGGCCCGGAAAGCGGCGCGCACCACGGACTCGTGGAGCGGCAGCGTCAGGACGGTGGCCACGCCGGTGCGCAGCGCCTCGAACCAGAGGTCACGACGTCGCTCTCGGACCAACAGCACCGTGCGGCGCGCCGTCTGGGGACGAAGTGTCCGCCACACGGGCTCACCGTCATCGAGCCCCAAGTCACTGTCGACGAAGGAGACAGCGAACTGCTCCTTCCCCAGCCAGGACCGGACCTCACGGGCATCAGTCGAGATGCGGGTCGAGAACCCTAGACGCCGGACCCAGCCGTCCAAGTCGGCTCCCAACTCCCGAACCGGCGCGAGGCCAGGCTCGGGCCGGAGGCCCACCAACACGGCGGGGTGCAGCGTCATCGGCGTCGATGGGCAAGCCGGGTGCCAAGGGCACCTCAGGTCGCCGCAAAGCTAGGTGGCAGGCGGAGTTGCAACGCATGGCCCGCCGTGGGCCACGTCCGCGGTCCTGTCAAAGTGTCAGGAGCTGCGCGAGTCAATCTGTCAGTCTGTCCCGGACGCGGCGTAGCCGCGTATGGGAGGTGAACGCCTACGCCTCGGCGAAACCGCTCACCCCCGGCTACGACGGGGGTGGAGCGACGCGCGCCGCGACCCTGCGGCCGAGTGTGCCGGATCAGGGCCTAGCCGCAAGCGATCGGTTTCGTGGGGCGAGGGTGTGGGGCAGCCGGCTAGGACGACGCGGGGTAGGGCCCCCGCGAGGACGA
>JAQBWE010000151.1 GCA_027625315.1 Planctomycetota bacterium | reverse complement strand
GGTAGGGCCCCCGCGAGGACGACGACGGCAATCCCACGCCCCGCATCCACGAAGCCGCACGTGCTCGGCGGGATAGGTGAACGCCTACAAAGAAGAAGGGGGCGAACCACACGGCTCGCCCCCCTCTCGAATCGAGACCCGACGCAGGCTTTGGGCTACGGAATAAGGGGGTTGTCCTCGGTCGAACGGTGCGTCGAATCTCAAGCGTAGGAACGCAAGTCGCATGCCGCCTGTGCGCGCGACGGTCCGTCCGTCCCAACCTCTTGGCTACGCTCGGGTTGTGACCCGGCGGGGGATGAGGCCGCGCGCGCTTCCCCGCGCTTGAGGCCGCGCGGCGTGCGCGGGCGCACGGCCTACGAGCGCCAACGGGGCGAGCCAGCCGGACGCCCGTAGGCTTGGCCCTCCGCCGTCCCGGGAGCCACTGTGCGCCAAGCCTATCGCCGCATCCTCCGCTACGTCCCGCGCTACCGCGGGGCCCTGCTGGCTGGAGCCGCCTGCGTGGTCGCGAGTCGCCTGCTGATGGTCTACGCCCCGCGCCTGTTGGGACGCGCGGTCAACGAGCTCGCGGACGGCGGCGCCGCCGCCGTCACCGCCGCCGTTCGGACCGGCTGGCAATTCCTCGCGGTCAGCGCGGCTGCCGGCGTGTTCACGTACTTCATGCGGTTGCTGCTCGTCGGGGCCTCGCGCCGTGCCGCCCGCGACCTACAGCGCGACCTGTTCGCCCACGTGCAGAAGCTCCCGGCACGCTTCTTCGACCGCACGCGCTCGGGCGACTTGCTCGCGCGCCTCACCAGCGACATCGAGGCCGTGCGCTTCTCGCTCGGCCCGGGCCTCATGTATGTCGCTAGCACGCTGGTCCTGTTTCCCGCGGCGGTCGTGAGCATGCTCGACCTATCGGGGCCACTCACCTTCGCGGCGCTCCTGCCTCTGATCGCCATCATCGCGCTCGTGCGAGCGCTGGGCCCGAGCATCATGCGCCGCTCGCGCGCCGTACAGGATCGCATGGGCGACCTCAGCGCCCGCGCCCAGGAGAGCTTCGCGGGCGCGCGCGTCGTGCGCGCCTACGCGAAGGAGCCTGTGGAGATCGCCGCCTTCGAGCGCGAGAACGCGGGCCTCGTGCGCGAGACACTGGGCCTCGCGCGCACGCGCGCGTGGCTCACGAGCGGCCTGCATGTACTGGGCGGCGGCGCGGAGATCGTCGTGCTGTGGTACGGCGGCGAGCAAGTCATCGCCGGCGAGGTCGACCTCGGCTATCTCGCAACGTTCATGCTGTACGTCGGCATGTTGGTGTGGCCGATGATCAGCGTCGGCTGGGTCGTATCGTCGTTCCAGCGCTCCGCGGCGGCCATGGAGCGCATCGACGAGATCTTCGACCAGCCGCCCGAACGCCTCACGCTCGCGGAGCCCGCGGAAGCACCCACGCCCGTCCGCGGCTCACTGCGCGTCGCAGGCCTGACCTTCCGCCACGCCGGGGCAACCGACGACGCGCTGACGAACGTCACACTCGAGGTGCCCGCGGGCACCACCTTGGGACTCGTCGGCCCGGTCGGCGCTGGCAAGAGCACGCTACTGTCGCTGCTGACGCGCGAGTACGAGCCGCCGGCCGCGAGCATCTTCCTCGACGAGCATGACGTCACGCGCATCCCCCTGCCCGCGCTACGCGCCGCCTTCGCCCTCGTGCCGCAGGACGCGTTCCTGTTCTCGACGAGCATCCTCGAGAACTTGGCCCAGGCGATCCAGGCGCCGCTTGAGCCAGAGCACGCGCAGGCGATGCTCGCGGTCGCAGGCTTGGAACGCGACGTCGAGAGCTTGCCCCGCGGCCTCGAGACCGTGGTCGGTGAGCGCGGCTTGCAGCTCTCGGGCGGGCAGAAGCAGCGCGTCACGATCGCGCGCGCCCTGCTGCGTGACGCTCCGATCCTGGTTCTGGATGACTGCCTCTCCGCGGTCGACACCGAGACCGAAGCTCGCATTCTCGCGCGGCTGGGCGCGGAGCTGGCGCGCCATACGTCCATCGTCGTCGCGCACCGGCTATCCACGGTACGCAACGCCGATCGCATCGTCGTGCTCGAGCGCGGCGTCGTCACGGAGAGCGGCACGCACGACGACCTCCTGGCCGCCGGCGGGTGGTACGCGCGGACGCACGCGCAGCAACGCCTCGCGGAAGCCTGGGGAGATCTCGCGTGAGCGCGCGCCGCCATCCCCTTCTGCGCCTCCTGGCCTACATCGCGCGGCGCCCCGGCCTCGTGGGCCTCAGCCTGCTCACGATGATCGCGGGTGCGGGCGTCGACCTGCTGCTGCCGGAGATCGTGAAACGCGCGGTGGATGGCCCCATCACGGGGGGTGACGGAGGGTTCGCCAGTCTCCCGGCCGGTCCCGAGGGCCTGCGCTGGTACGCGCTCGCGGCGACCGTGGTGCTCCTATTCGCCGCCGCGCTGCGGGCTGCACGCACGATCGTGTCGGTCATGGCTGGCCGACTCATCGGCATGAGCCTGCGGCTTGAGGTGTTCCGCCAGATCCAGGCTCAGGGCATGCGGTTCTTCGATCGAACGCCGGTGGGCGTGCTCACCACGCGCGTGACGGGCGACGTCGAAGCCGTCGAGGAGTTCTTCTCATCCGGCGTGGCGGCCGTGTTTCACGACATCCTGAAGCTCGTGCTGATCCTGCTGGTTCTGTTCGCGGTTCACGCGCAACTGGCGCTCTGCGTGGTCGCCGTCCTGCCGCTCCTAGCACTCGCGGGCGTCGTGTTCGCGCGCCGCAGTCGCCGGGACTTCACGCGCGTCCGCAGCGAGGTGGCCGCATCCAACGGTTACACGACGGAGGCCATCGCCGGCTTGAGCGTCACCCGCCTGTTCCAGCGCGAGAGCCGCGCCATCGAGCGCTACAGCGGCCACGCCGAGGCGCTCTGCGATGCGCACGTGGCCACGGTGCGCAACTTCGCGCTGTTCTTCCCCTCCGTCCAGGTCCTCTCAGCGCTGACCCTTGCGCTGGTAGTCCACTTTGGCGCCGACGGCATCGGCGCGGGCACCTTCACGTACGGCGAGTTCTTCCAGTTCTACTTGCTCATCAATTTGTTCTTCGAGCCCATCCGTACGCTCGCCGAGAACCTGAACATGATGTTGCAGGCCATGGTGTCGGGCGAGCGCCTCTTCGGTGTGCTTGATACGGCGCCCGAAATCGTGGACGGGCCGGACGCGCGCGGCGCGGACCGGCTGCGGGGCGCTGTCCGATTCGACGAGGTGCACTTTGGCTACCGGGCAGACGAGCCGGTGCTACGCGGCGTATCGTTCGACGTTCCGGCGGGCTCGACCTTGGCCATCGTGGGCCCAACGGGCGCCGGCAAGTCCAGCATCTTGAACCTCATCAGTCGCTTCTACGACGTGCAACAAGGCGCCGTGACCGTGGACGGCGTCGATGTGCGCGACTACGCCCGCCGCGCGCTCCGTGCGCGCATCGCCATCGTTCTGCAAGACGTGTTCTTGTTCCGCGGCTCCGTGCTCGACAACGTGCGCCTCTTCGACGAGTCCATCACGCGCGAGAAGGTGACCGCCGCGTTGCACACCGTGCACGCCGACGACCTGCTCGCACGCGTGGCGGGCGGGCTGGATGCTCCGATTGAGGAGCGGGGCGCCAACCTGTCTACCGGCGAGCGCCAGCTGCTGGCGTTCGCGCGCGCCCTCGTGCACGACCCCGCCATCCTGGTGCTCGACGAGGCCACCTCCTCAGTCGACACCGCCACGGAGCGGCGCGTGCAAGAGGGGCTCGACGCCCTGCGCCGCGATCGCACGACGATCATCGTGGCGCACCGCCTCTCGACCATTCGCAGCGCCGATCAGATCCTCGTGATGCAGCGCGGCCGCATCGCAGAGCAGGGCACGCACGCCGAATTGCTGGCCCTGGGCGGGCTGTACCGGCGGCTCTACGACGAGAGCGATGCCCTGCGCTTCCAGGGCTGACGCCCGCCGCCGTTGCCGCTACCGTGGGGACTTGGAGGTGGTCATGGCGTTTCGTGTCCTCTGCTGCGCGCTGCTCCTCGTGCTCCTCGCGCCGGACCCGCGCGTCGGCCTCGCCGATCCCGCCACGCTGGATGAGGCGACCGCGCGGCGCTTGCTGGACGAGGCCGCGACCGTGTCGCCCGCCTACGCACGCACGCTGATTGCGCTCGGCCCGCCGGGCGCCGCGGCGGTGCTCGATACGCCGGGCGCCGACGTACCCCTCACCGCGGCCGTCATCGCGCTTGCCGCCACGAACCGACTGCGGCCCGACGACCTCAGCTGGCACAAGCACGCCACACCCGCGACCTTCGTGAGCGCGCTCCTAGCCCCTGAGTCGGGGCACTGTTCGATCCTGCGCTCCGACCTCACGCGGGCGTACACGAGCCAGGCGGACGGCGACACAGCGGAAGGCACGCTCGCGTTCGAGATTCCGGATGTCCTGCAGGGCCAGGTGCGCTGGCGCGCGCGCCGGACAGACGACGGCGCGTGGACGATCACGGAGTTCCTGCTCGAACACACGGGGCTGCGCGTCGCCCGCCGCGGTCCGCGCTGGGTGGTAGACGAAATCACGCCCCCATCACGCATCAACCCGCGGCGCGGCACGCAGCTGACACTGCCGCGCCTGTCGATTGTTGGCCAGGAGCCGCCGCATGGCATGGAGGTGCTCGTCAGCGTGACGAGCTCCGGGCACATCTACATAGGCGCCGACGAGCGGCCGAGCAGCATGGCGCAGCTTGCCGCCCGCATGCGCGAGCGCGCCGACGCAGATCCCGCGCTCCGCGAAGTCGATGGCGGCAGCCGCCTCGCGCTGCTCCTAGACGCCGACGTGACCACCCCGTGGAACGTGGTGCAGTGGATCATGCAGACGTGCGCCCATCCCGCCGTGCGTATCTACCGGATCTACTTCGGCGCCCGGGCGGCGCGCGACGGCGTCGAGGGCGCCCTCGCCACGCGCCTACCGAAGGACCGCAGCGGCCCCGTGGGGCCCCGTGAACCGGGACACACGTTCCGCGTGAAGGCCTTTCATCGCGCGGGCGAGACGTCCGATCCCCTGGCGCTCTACGCGAAGCTGCGCTCCGTGCCGCTGGAGGTGCGCCAGCGCGGACGGTGGGAGATCGTCGCGCCGCCGCCGTATGGCGGCGCGGTGCCCTACGGGTACATCTTGGAGACCCTCGACGTCTTGCTGGCCGCTGGCGCCACCAACGTGGTGTTCGAAGGCGCGGCCATGCCGCCCCAAGACGACGGCCTCTTTACGGATGCCGACGCGCTGGCCGCCCACCTGACCGCGCTCAAGGCCCGGCCCGGTGTGCCGTTTCTCAAGCTGGGCGCGGACCGCATCGAGGCGGACGCCGCGACGTATCCGCTGCCCGACGTGGGCCGGGTGGAGCGCGTGGTCGGCGCGCCGCGCTACGACGAGGACGCGGACGAGCGCTTCGAGATCGAGCTCGAGCTCGAGGAGCAGGAGGACGTGCCTCTGGAGGAACCACTGCGCATCCTGACCGAGGCTCAGCGCGCGGCCGAACGCTCGCTCGATCACGCGCTGCGCTGGCTGGCGGCGCACCAGCGGCCCGACGGGGCCTGGGAAGCCGACACGTTCCACGAGTGGTGCGATCGCCAGCCTGCGGCCGCGGGCGCGACCAAGCCCGACGGATCGGGCAAAGCCTTGTACACCGTGGGCGTCACCGGGCTCGCCTTGTCGGCCTTTCTCGCGGCGGGCTACACGAACCGCGGGCACCATCCGTTCGCCCAGGTCGTCTCGCGCGGCTTGCGCTATCTCAAGTCGGTGCAGGACGCGGAAGGCTGCTTCGGGCCGCGCAGCTCCCAACAGTACGTCTACAACCACGCGGCGGCCGCCGACGCGATGGTGGAGGCGTTTCGGCTCACCGAGAGTCCGATCTTCAAGGGCTCGGCCCAGAGGGCCCTCGACTTCATCGAGCTCGCGCGCAACCCGTACTTCGCCTGGCGCTACGGCATCAAGCCGGGCGACAACGACACCTCGGTGTCGTGCTGGATGATGTGGCCGCTCCTGCGTGCGGGCCTCGTCAGCCGCACGGCAGAAGCCGCGGGGCGCACGCCGCCGCTGAAGGTGCCTGCAGACGCCGCGGCCGGCCTCCAGGCGTGGCTTGAGAAGGTGACCGACCCTGACTCGGGCGCCGTTGGGTACGTGCAGCGCGGCACGGGGCCCGCGCGCGTGCAGGAGAAGCAAGCGGCCTTTCCCGCCGACCGCTCGGAAGCACTGACTGCCGCGGCGCTGGCCTTCCGACTCGCGGTTGGCGTCGATCCGGCCAAGACGGCAGGTATGCAGGTCGGGTTCGCACGGCTCGCCGCACGCCTGCCGCGCTGGGAAGCGAAGACCGGCGACATCGACATGATGTATTGGCTCTGGGGCACGCGCGCGGCGTTCGCCCAGGGTGGTGGGCTCGCCACAGCCTGGGATGCGGCCTTGACCACGGCCTTGGGCGCCAGCCAACGCAAGGACACCACGCCGTGCGGCTTCTTCGGCTCGTGGGATCCGATTGGCGTCTGGGGCGACGAGGGCGGCCGCGTCTACGCGACGGCCATCCTCGCCTTGTGTCAGGCCGAGCGCCTGCGGTTGCAGCCCGCGTCAAAGTAAGTGGCCGGGTAAGCGTGTAGCCGTTCACCCCTGGTTCGACGGACCAGGAGCGACGCTCGCCGCGGAGTTGCGTGCGAACGCGGGATCAGGGCCCGTTCGGAGGCAATCGGGTCGCTGGGGCGAGGCCCTGGCGCGGCCGTCGAGGGCGACTCGTGGTCATTTCACTCGAGCCCGAAGACGGCAAGTCCAGGGCCCGCATCCAGCGAGCCGTACTCTGCTCGGCGGGACAGGTAAACGAACATACGGCCGGCGTATGCGTGGAGGGGCGTGGCACCCGGTAGACTCGCGACCGCATGTCCGACGAACCCGAGGTCCACATCCCCGGATTTGAGATCCGCCGCGAGCTGGGCCGCGGCGCCATGGGCGTGGTCTATCTCGCGCACGAGCGCGCGCTCGGCCGCGACGTCGCGCTCAAGGTCCTGCGCCGCGGGTTCGCAGGCGACGGCGATGAGGCCCGGCTCCGCTTCGAGCGCGAGGTGCGAGCCACCGCGCGGCTGAAGCATCCGGGCATCGTGCCCATCCTCTCAACCGGCGAGGCGAGCGGCCGACTGTGGTTCGCCATGGAGTTTGTGCCGGGGAGCACGCTCGAGGTCGAGCTCGAGCAGAGTCGCCACGGGCGGCTCGGCATTGCTCGCTCGGCGCGCACGGTGCGCGAAGTCGCCCTCGCGCTCCACGCCGCACATGAAGCCGGCGTCATCCACCGCGACGTGAAGCCGGGCAACGTCATGCTGCTCGAGGAAGAGGCGCCGGAAGCCGAGCGCTCGACGCCCTCGCGGCGACTGCGGCGCTCGTGGATCCGCCGCCGCACCGGCGACGACGAGACCCCCGTCGTGAGCCGGCCCTTGCTCGCGGACTTCGGCCTCGCCGCCGACCGCACCGCCTCCAAGCTCTCCGAGTCGGGGATGCTGATCGGCACGCCCGGCTACATGGCGCCCGAGCAGTATCGCGGTCGCGCGGAGGACGTCGGCGCGCACTCCGATCAGTGGGCGCTGGGCGTCATGCTCTACGAGTGCCTCACCGGCAACATGCCGTTCCCGACGGCCGACCTGCCCACGCTCGCCCGCATGATCGGCAACGACGACCCGATCCCGCCGGGCCGGCTCGACACGCGCATCGATCGCGACCTGGAGACGATCGGCCTCAAGTGCCTGCAGAAGAACCCGCGCGACCGCTA
>JAQBWE010000150.1 GCA_027625315.1 Planctomycetota bacterium | reverse complement strand
AAGGCGGCCCCGAGTACCTCCTGCGCCTGTGGGCCCACCGCAAGGTCGCGTACTTGCTCGACGAACTCCGCCTGCGGGGCACCAACAAGGAACTCGTCGACGAGGTCGTTCGCCTGGCCACGAAGCACTCGATTGTAACGCCCTACACGTCCGGACTCGTCGTGGAGGACCGTGAGCTCGCGGACGCCGTCGAGACCGAAAACGTCCTTCCCTTCAGCGAGTCCGAGGGCCTGTCCGATGCGCCGTTCGAAGGGCCCGCCGGCAACGGGACGATTGTCCTTGGTGGCGGCGCAGGCGGCGCGTTCCGCGGACGCGGCGGCAGCCGCGACGTTGGCACAGGTGGCGGAGGTCGTCCCCAGTTCGAAGATGCCGCGGATGACGCCCTCCGCTGGCTCGCCGTGCATCAGTCCAGTAGCGGCGCCTGGTCCGCGGCCGCATTCGACCGCTGGTGCGATGGCAAGGCGCGCGAGCCCTCCGGTGAGGACGTCGGGCGCGGGTCGCCGGAGCTCGACGTCGGCGTCACCGGACTCGCGCTCTCGGCGTTCCTCGGCGCGGGCTACACCAATCGGGGCCAGCATCCCTTCGCAAGCGTCGTAAGCCGCGGGCTGCGGTTCCTAAAGAACGCCCAGGACCCCTTGGGTGCCTTCGCCCCTCGCGCTTCACCGCACCCGCTCCGGCAACACGTGTGGGCCGCGCTCGCCATGATCGAGGCGTACGGCATGACAGGCAGTCCCATCTTCCAGGGCTCCGCGCAGCGCAGCCTCGACTATCTATTGCACATGCGCAACGCCGCCGGCACCTGGGGTGAGGGTGACCTGCCCCCTCTGAGTGTGCCACCTGGTAACTCACAGGGTGCCCGCCACGGCCACGTCGGCGGGTAGCCACGCCTCCGGCGCCGGAGGCCTGTAGCCGAGCGAGCTGTGCGGGCGGAAGTGGTTGTACTCCCAGCGCCACCGTTCGATCAATACCTTGGCCTCCTTGAGGGTGTAGAAGATCTCGCCGTTGAGAAGCTCGTCCCTCAGTTTGCCGTTGAAGCTCTCGTTGTAGCCGTTCTCCCAGGGACTTCCCGGCTCGATGAAGAGGGTCCGCGCACCCACGCGGGCGATCCACTCGCGAACAGCGAGCGCAGCGAACTCAGGGCCATTGTCCGAGCGCACGTGCCCGGGAACGCCGCGCTCGGTCATGAGGTCGGCGAGGCAGTCGAGTACATCCTCCGAGCGCAGGCGCCGCGCCACACGGATCGCCAAGCACTCGCGGGTGAACTCGTCGATCACCGTCAGCATCCGGTAGGCGCGGCCATCGTGCGTGCGGTCCATCACGAAGTCGTAGCTCCACACGTGGTTCGGATACTCCGGCCTGAGCCGGATGCAGGAGCCGTCGTTCAGCCATAGCCGCCTGCGCTTGGGTTGCTTCTTCGGCACTTTCAGGCCCTCCTGCTTCCAGATCCGCTCGATGCGCTTGTGGTTCACGTTCCAGGCCTCGCGGTTCAGGAGCTCCGTGACCCGGCGGTAGCCGTACCGGCCGTACTGCAGGGCCAGTTCGATCGTGCGCAGCCGCAGCCTCTGTCGGAACTCATCCTCCCGTGGCGGACTCTGCTGCGTGGAACGCGGCTGGCCGAGCGTCTTGCACGCACGGCGCTCGGATACCCCCAACGCCCCTTGGATCCGCTTGACGGCCAAGCGGCGGCGCTGGGGGCTTAGAAGTTTCCCTGGGCAGCCTCTCGCAGGATGGCCATGTCCAGTTGCTGATCCGCCACGATCCGCTTCAGCCGGGTGTTCTCGCGCTCGAGATCTTTCAGCCGTTTGGCCTGGTCCACCTTCAGGCCGCCGTACTCCTTACGCCAGCGGTAGTAGGTGTTGGGCGTGATGCCAAGCTTCTTGCACACGGCGCCCACCGCCGCTCCCTGCGCCAACTCGACTTCCGCCTCGCGCAGCATCCGGATGACCTGCTCAGGGCCGTGCTTCTTCCTCGCCATCGTCGTTCTCCTGGTTGGTGAAATGTATCCGACCAGGTGGCACGCTCAGAGGGGGGCAGGTCACTCAGGACGTCGCCGTCCTCGGCAAACAGCAGATTCACCATGAGGCGAATGACCTCACGCGGCGTGAAGTGCTCGCCCGCCGTCTCGTTGGACTGCTCGGAGAACTTGCGGATGAGTTCCTCGAAGATGTAGCCCATCTCGTGGTTGGCGACGCTATCCGGATGAAGATCGAGCGATCCAAAGCGCCGGGCCACGACGAAGAGCAGGTTCGTCGAGTCAAGCCTCTCGACCTGCCGATCGAACCGGAACCGGTCCATGATGTCTCGGACGTTGGTCGAGAAGCCGTGGATGTACCCCGTCAGATTGGCGGCGATGTTGTTGGGGTCGTCAAGGAGCTTGTCGTAGTCGAGCCGGCTCGTGTTGTAGAAGCTCTGCCCGGCCGCCCGGAGCAGGAACTGTTCGCGCAGCTTCTCGGGCGTCTTGTCCGCAGGGTGCTTGTCGTCAGCCGCCCGAACCGCCTCCCGGGTAGGGGCCAGGACCTGGTCGAGCCGCCGCAGGACCAGGAAGGGCAGGATCACCCGGCCGTACTCGGACGGCTTGTAGTCCCCCCGCAGCTGGTCAGCCACGCCCCAGATGAAGCTGACCTTTTCCGAGAAGTTGTTCACTGACGGTCCCTCATCCTGTGTTGGCACATCCCGCAGCCAGACGGACTGCCCTTTCTACGGGGGTCTCGCCGACCGGGCAACGGGATCGTTCCCGGGAACTACTGGGGAACGATCTCAGCACGTTTCAGTGCTCCTGAGCGCGTGTCAGCGTGTGAAGGGCTGCTGATGCACTGGACGCTGAATGCGCTGAACTCAGCCCGTGACGGCTAGTAAGTGGCGGAGGGAGAGGGATTCGAACCCCCGGTAGGTTTGACCCTACGCCGGTTTTCAAAACCGGTGCCTTAGACCACTCGACCATCCCTCCGGCCTGTGGGTGAGACGCATCTTAGCGGTGGGAGGCGCAGTGCGCGGCGTTCTGCGCCTCCACGCGAGGTCTCCACAGGCGACGAGAGGCCAGCCCGGCCTACCTGGACGCGTCGGTGGCGAGGCGCGCCTCCATCTCCTTGAGCTTCGGGTCGTCCGGCAGGAACTCGAAGCCCGCCCGGATCGTCGCCCGCGCGGCGTCCTTGTTGTTCTGCGAGAGATGGACCAGTGCCAGTTGGACGTACGTCGAGCTGTGACGCGCCTCGGCCGGCCCGCGCTCCTGGATCGCCCGTAGCGCCTCAAACTGCCGCACCGCCTCCGCCTGACCCGCCGGATCCCTGCGCGAGTGGCTGGTTCCGACAGCTTGCTGATAGCGCGCGTCCCAGTTCTCAGGATCTCGCTCCAGTACCGCGTCCAACTGCCCACGGATCCGGGTCGAGAGTCGCGACCGCTCCGCGATCGAACCCGCCGACGCATGCAGCCGCGCCGAGTCGACATTCACCAGGCCCAGCCGCGCCTCGAGATCGTTCGGATCCGCCGCAACGCGCGCCTCGAGATCCTCGACCATCGCGCTCATGATCTTCGAGTCCCGCGTGAACTCAGACAGCCGCGCGACCTCCGCCTCAGAGGCACTGCCCGCGTAGGTCTTCTTCAACAACGCGCTGAACTCGGCGCGCAGCTTCGCAGGCTCGAGCTCGTGGAGCGGCGTGTGGTTCACGGCTTCAGGATCCGTGCCGCCCCCGCTCAGGCGGCGCACCTCGGAGTTGGCCTCGTCGAGCTTCTTCTCGAGGCGCGCAATCCGAGCCTCAGGGGTCACCCCGGCAAGGAGCGGCTCCTCGGAACGCGGATTCATGACCGGCGCATCCTCGCCCCGGATCTCCCCCGACTCGCCGGGGCCCAGGATCGCGGAGCCCGATTCATTGAGTAGGACCACCGCCCCACCCACCACGGCCACCGCCAATACAGAAAGGATCTTGCCGTTCATCGTCTGCTCCTCGTAGCGAACGCGGAAGCGCGTCCCCAGGACTCGTATCTCGCCGCCGCCCGTGAGGATCCGGAATGGACTCCCCGCAGCCGATGCGACATCAAAGTAGTACTCACCGTGATCCAGCCGGACCTGCCGCCAGCCGTCCTCGCGAACGGGCTGCGAGGCCACGACCTCCGTGCCATCCCCCAGGCGATAGACCCGGTGGACCGGCGCCGTCGACCGCTCCGCGTGCAGGCCCTGTTCGCGCTCCGCGGAAGGCGACGTGCTCAGGAGGGCGAACAGTGCACCCGCTGCGACGAGGATCGCCGCAGCCCACGCGGCCCGCGGCCGCCAGGCCGCAGCCGGCCTGCTCGCAGCCGCGCTCGAAGCCAGGTGCCCGCGCAGTGCGCGCGCCTCGTCGGACCTGAGCTCGTAGGCAGCCCGGCAACTCGCACAGGTCGCCACGTGGGCGGTGGCGCGGGCGCCGCTCGGCTCCTCGAGCATCCCGTAGGCCAGCGCGTCGAGATCTTCGGATGAGAGATGGGTCATCGCGACTCCCCCAGTCCGCGCCGCAACGCCGCCAGCGCCCGGACGAAGCGCACACGCGCAGACCCCAGGCTGATCCCGAGGAGGCGCGCCACCTCCGCGTGCGGCAGATCGCGCCGCAGACGCAAGTCGAGGATCTCCCGGTCCTTGGCGGCGAGCCGCGCAAGGGCCGCATCGACCCGGTCCAGCGCATCGCGGGAATCCAGGCGTGCGACCGCGGACCCGGCCTCGCCGGGCTGCCCGGCTCCCGGCAGGGATCCCGGCTCCTCCAGAGACCGATGCGAGGTCCCCTGACGCCGCAGATAGGAGACCGCCGCATTGCGAGCGACCACCTGGACCCACGGCCCGAAGGGCCGGGACTCGTCGAACCGCGCGAGGCCGCCGGCTAGGCTCATCCTGGCCTCCTGCACGGCGTCCTCCATCTCGTTGCCTCTCCCCACCACCCTGCGCACCGACGCCCGGATGAGCCGGTCAAAACGCAGGAATAGCCCGGCGATGGCCTCCTCGGACCCCGCCTTCGCCTCACGGATCATGCGTTGGTCTTGGGTGCTCAAGGGGCTGTCTGGAGTGAGGTACGGCGCTGGCGCGGTGGGCGTTACAGCAATTCTGAGGATACCCGTGCGGCGGCTACTCCCCCGTCGGGGCGTGCTTCTTCAGCAAGGCCGCCAAGCCGTGGCCCGAGATCTTGCGGTCGATCGACTCCGCTGACTCCGCACCCGGGGCAAACAGCAACAACGCCGGCGCCTCCGTCACCCCAAACGCCGCCGCCAACTTCGCGTGCGCCTCGTCGCCCAGATCCACGCGCAACAGGGTCCAGCCCTCCGCCTCCTTCGCCGCCGTCTTGCTGTCGAGCGTGCCCTTCTCAAACGCACGCGCCAACTTGTTCTCGCGCTTCGCCGCCTTGTCGCCGTCGGTGAAGTGCGCCCGGCCGACGTACAGCAACACCGGCTTCTTCGCCGCGCGTGCGTCGTCCAACTCCGTACACGCCGCTACGGCGTCGGTACCCTCGCCGCTCACTCTCACCGTCCCGCGCAGGAACGGCAGGCGCGTGCTCGGGTGCTGACGCTCGTACGCGTCGGCCTGCTCCTGCGCCCACGACGTGAACGAGCCCGCCTGGTACTGCTGCCCGTTCATCATCGACGCGAACACCTTGCCGTCCGCGCCCACCACGAACGCGAGGATGCTCGGGTCGTGGTTCGTGTTGCCGTTCTCGAAGGTCCATTTGATGACCTTGCCGTTCAGGCCGTCGTAGAGCTGCTCCACCGCCTCGTAGCGCGGGAGAACCTTCGCCAACTTCTCGTCGCCCTGCACGCTGGCACGCCAGCGATCACACGGCGTTCACACCCCGTCCTTCCACGCCGTCACCACAAGCACGGGGCGGCCACTCTTGCCGGCCGCCTCCAGTCCCTTCTCGATCGACGCGTGCCAGCCCTCCGCACCACGCGCCACCGGCATCGCCAGGATGCCCGCGGCCAGCAACGCCAAGCCGGCGAGAGAAGCGAACTTCAAGGTCGAGCGCATGCGGGCCTCCGCAGTCGATCCTACTGCTAGGAGGCCGCGGAAGCCTCGCGCAGCACGTCCTCTGCAACAAAGATGGGCGACTTTAGTGCCGTCGCGAGCGCAATCGCGTCGCTCGGCCGCGCATCCACCTCGGCGATCGTGCCGTCGGAGCGCAGCAGCCGGATCATCGCGAAGTACGTGCCGCCACGCAGCTCCGTCACGTCGACCCGCTCCACCCGCGCCCCCGTCGCCTCGATCAGGTTGCTCACGAGCTCGTGGGTCATCGGCCGCGGCGGGCGGACGTCCTTCACGAACCGGTCGATCGCCTGTACCTCGTTGTAGCCGATCACGATCGTGAGGCTGCGATCCCCGTCCACCTCGGCCAGCCCGATGTACTGCCGGTCGCCGGTGTCGTTGATCTTGATGCTCTGCAGCCGCATCTCGATCACGGGGGTACTCCTCGGGCGCACATACCGCGCCGCAGAATCCTACCAGGGCACCCGGCGCGGGGGTCTGATGGGGCCATGAACGCACCCGTCCCCCTCGTCCAGATCCTGCGCGGCGGTCGCGTGGAGTCCGCCCACTACGGCTCCTACGTCGTCGTGCGCGACGGCGAGGTGGTCGAGCACGCGGGCGACGCGACCCGACCTACCTACTACCGCTCCACCGCCAAGCCCTTCCAGTCCATGGGCTGCGTACTCTCCGGCGCCGCCGAGCGCTTTGGCTTTGACGACGCCATGCTCGCGCTCGCCGCGGGCAGCCACAACGCCTCCGCCTCGCACCTCGCCGTCGTGCGCGGCATGCTCGCCGCGGCCCACCTCGACGAAGGCGCGCTCGGTTGCGGCGGTCACTGGTCCATCGAACCCGCCGTCCAGCGTCGCCAGGTCGCCGAGGTCGGCCCCGAAACCAACACCTTCCCCGCCGCGTGGTCGAACTGCTCCGGCAAGCACGCGTCCATGCTCGCCTCCGCCGTCGCACTCGACGCCCCGCTCAGCACCTACCTCGACGCCGCCCATCCCGTGCAGGTGATGATCACCGACATCATTGCCGCCTGCGCCGGCGTGACCCTCGACGACATCCACATCGCGGTCGACGGCTGCGGCGCACCCGTCCACGAACTCGCGCTCGACGCGATGGCCCGCTCGCTCTACCGCTTCGCCGTGCCCGACGAGCTACCCACCCCCATCCAGGCGGCGGCTCGGCGCGTCGGGCAGGCGATG
The DNA here is from genome assembly GCA_027625315.1 of Planctomycetota bacterium. Classification (GTDB taxonomy): domain Bacteria; phylum Planctomycetota; class PLA2; order PLA2; family JAEUHO01; genus JAHEIK01. The sequence goes on along the minus strand of JAQBWE010000150.1, from coordinate 610 downwards.
GCCCGCCATCCGGAGATGGTGGCTGGCGCCGGACGCTTCGATACCGACCTCATGCAGGGCGCCGCCATGACGCTCCTCGCCAAGGGCGGCGCCGAAGGCGTGCTGGGCGTCGGCGTGCCCGCCCTGGGCCTGGGCCTCGCCATCAAGGTCGAAGACGGCCACGATCGCGGCTACCGCCAACTCGTCATCGAGCTCCTGCGCCGCCACGGCGCCCTGACGCAGGTCGAGGCCGACGCCCTCGCCGAAGCCCACGGCCGCACCCTTCGAAATCACGCCGGCCGGGAGGTCGGACGCCTCGCCGTCGCGGTGTGAGTACGCTCGGGGGGCCTTGAACCCCTCAACCACCCCCCCTCGGCTCCCCCCGCGCCCGACCGACGCCCACAAACGCAGCGTCGGCCGCGTCCTCGTCGTGGGCGGCAGCGCCTCCATGCCCGGCGCGCCCGCCCTCGCCGCCCTCGGTGCCTTGCGCGCGGGCGCGGGTCTCGCGCTCGTCGCCGTGCCCCAAGGCATCCAAGCCATCGTCGCGGGCTACCGCCCTGAGACCATGACCCTCGGTCTCCCGCAGACGCGAGCGGGCGCGCTCGGCAGCGCGGCCCTGCCCGTCGTACGC
>JAQBWE010000149.1 GCA_027625315.1 Planctomycetota bacterium | reverse complement strand
CCGAACTGTTGCTCCAAGGTCGCCACGGGTACGCGTTCCACGCCGCCGACCCGGAGACCCGACTCCTGCAGGATGCGTGTTGCGCGCGCCTCGTCCACTCCGCGCACATCCGGGACCGGCACCTGCCCCGCTGCCGGGGGCTGACCCAGGGGTACGTGGCCGCGCGGCGTCGCCTCGTCGTCGGCCGCCGCGACCGAGGCGCAGAGCCCCAGCACGATGCAGCCTGCGATCACCATCCCAACCCATCGGACCTGACGCATGCGACCTCCCACGGCGCGCGGTCTCCAAGAGCTCCGCGGCGCCATGGTAGGCCCCCCGGTCGACGCGGTCGAACCCGAAGCCGGTGGGGCGGCTCGCGCCGCGCGCTAGGGCCGCGGGGCGAGTTCTAGGGCGAGTTGGTGCTCGGGGATCTCCGGCCGATCCCCGCAGATTCCGGTCACGCCGGTGGGCACGAAGCCCTGGCTCCGGTAGAGGCGGATCGCCGGCTCATTCGCGTCGGCCACGTCGAGCAACAGGCGGGGGTAGCCCGTGCGCCGAGCCCAGCCGACCACGCGCTGGACGAGGAGCGCGCCGATCCCCTGACCGCGGGCCTCGGGGGCGACCCACATCGAGAAGAGCCCTGCGTCCTCGCCGTAGCGCGCGCCGACGACGAGCCCACCGTCGCCCTCCGCGCCGCGCACCACGTACGTGCGGGCCTCGGGGCTCCCCAGACGTGCGCGCCACTCCGCTTCACCGAACGCCTGCTCGCGGGCGAGCGTGGAGCCGAACGCGTCCGGGTCGCTTGCGAGAGCGCGCAGTCGGATCGCACGCCCGCGTGCCCAGTCATCGGCGCCGAGGTGCTCGAGGACGTGCGGCTCCATGCGCGCAGCGTACGGGCGGGCGGCGTCGAGCCACGTGAGACTTCGCGATGGCGCGCTCCATGGCGCACGCGTCTTCCGCCGCGCGAGAACTACTCCTTGCCCGCCGTCGTGAGGGGGAACTCGTCGGTTCGGAATGGAGCGGCGGGCAGCCCGGCGGCGTTCACGAGATTGCACGCGGGGTTGTCGGCCCACGCGTAGCGCGCGAAGTGGGCGGAGTCTCCGTCGGGATGGTCGAGGACCACCGTCTCGCCTTGGATGCGAGCGCGTGCCCACACCCAGCGCTTGTCCTTGCCCGCGACGGCGAACCCGACAAGCGGCTCATCCGCGCGCGGGCTCAGCCCGGCGGCGTGATCGAACTGCAGCACGAGCGACTTACCCTGGCGCTTGGCCGTGCGCCAGAGCGGGCCGGAAGGCACCACCTCGCGGCCGTACTCGTGCGCCAGCACCCAGGCGGCGAGCCGGGCGCCCACGTCCTGCTTGTTGCGCGGGTGAATGTCCTTCTCGTCGCCGACGTCGATGGCCACCGCCATGCCCGTCTGAGGCACAGCCGCGAGCGTGAGGCGCTGAGCCTCGCGCAACTCGGCCCACGCGCTGTCGCCGGGGGCATCCTGGCGCGCCATGAAGTTGGCCAACTGCACGAACACGAAGGGGAAGTCGCCCTGGCCCCACTGCGCGCGCCAGTCGCGGATCATGGCCGGGAACAGCGTGTGGTACTGCTCGGCCCGACCGGCGTTGGACTCGCCCTGGTACCAGATGACACCCCGGATGGCGAAGGGCAGGAGCGGTGCCACCATCCCGTTCCAGAGCGTGCCGGGGCGCTGACCCGAACGACGCATGGCGTCCTTCTTGTCGGTCTTGTCGTAGCGGCCAATCGCCGCGTCCCAGCGCTCAGCCAGGGGCTTGAGCCCCCGCGTCTTGGCGAGCACGTCACGGTCCATCCAGGCCTCGGCGGGCGTTCCCCCGACCGCCGTGCACAGCAGGCCGATGGGCACATCCACCGCGCTCTGGACCGCTCGGCCGAAGTAGTAACCCACCGCGCTGAACGCTGCGACGGTCTTGGGTGAGCACGGCATCCACGTGCCGCGCACCGCGTCGGCGCGCTCGTCCGCTCCGTTCACCTCCACGGTGAACAGGCGCAGATTCCAACGGCCCGCGGCCTCCATCTCCTCTTTGGCATTGGCGGAGGCCGAGGTGGGCCACGCCATGTTCGACTGCCCCGAGCAAATCCAGACATCGCCCACGAGCACGCCTTCGCAGCGCGCGCTGCCGTCGCCGTCGACTTGCAGCGTGTGGGGGCCGCCGGCCGGCATGGCGTCCAGATCCACGCGCCAGCGTCCGCGCGCATCGGCCCGGCCGGACTTCCGTTGCCCCGCGCACGCGACCTCGACGCGCGTGCCCGGTTTGGCGCGCCCCCAGATCGGCACCGCGCGCTCGCGCTGCAGCACCATCCCATCGCCGAACACGGAGGCGAACTCGACGTCGGCCCACGCCGGCGCCGCGCAAGCGAACCAGGCAGCAACGGCCACGAGTAGGGTGCGCATGAAAGTCCTCCGGCCCCAGCGTACGGTGGCCGCCACCGCGGACGCAACGCAGCGCGCGATTGCGCACCGCGACTGTTCCTGCCACCCTGACGCTCCCGGGTCGGGGCGGAGGGGGTGCGATGCCTGCAAGCGAGTGGATTGACGTGGGCGCAGCGGCTGAGCTCGCCGGGCAAGCCGTGCAGAGTGTGCGAGCGCGCACGACGCGCATCACGCTGACCTGCAAGGCCGGCGAGTTCGGCGCCATCGCATCCACGTGCAATCACGTCGGCGGACCGCTGGGCGACGGCACCCTGGACGGTGACTACGTCGTGTGCCCGTGGCATTACTGGAAGTTCCACCGCACCCAAGGGGTGGGGGAGCCCGGCTACGAAGCCGACCGGGTTCCGGCGTATCCCGTCAAGGTCGAAGACGGTCGCGTGCTTGTGGACGTGCGCAATCCGAGCAAGCGTACGCGTTCTGAGCATCCGCCGCACCCGCTGGCCCGCCCGGTCGAGCGAGCGCCGGGACCGCCGCGCGTGCTCGGCATCGGCACGACGAACATGGACATGCGCCATCCGCGCTACAGCACCTCGGATGCCCTGCTGGAGACGGCGCTCGCGCACGCGGGCACGGCGTTGGGGCTCGAAACCCACATGCTGAGGTTGGCTGAGTTGTCGTTTCGTGCCTGCGAGGGCTTCTACAGCAAGGCGGCGCGCGCTTGCACGTGGCCATGCTCGATCACGCAGATGGACAAGAAGGACCAGATGGAGCAGGTGTACGAGCGCTTCGTGCACTGGGCCGACGTCGTGATGGTCGCGACGCCCATTCGTTGGGGCGCGCCCAGCAGCTTGTACTACCGCATGGTCGAGCGCATGAACTGCATACAGAACCAGGAGACCATCGCCGATCGCGTGCTCATCCAGAACAAGGTCGTGGGCCTGATCATCACGGGTGGGCAAGACAATGTGCAGGGTGTCGCGGGGCAGATGCTGGGGTTCTTCGCGGAGTTGGGCTGCCACTTCCCGCCATTTCCCTACATCGCCCACTCCCGTGGCTGGTCGGCCGAGGACATGGAGAACAACGTGCGAGCCGTGCAGCGCTCCGAGTCGCTGCACGCGGGCGCGCGCGCGTTGGTCGACCGCGCGGTGGACCTCTCGCGCAGTCTGGTCTCAGGTTCCATTCCTGCGTGTGCTCGCGAGCGCGGCGGCCGCAAGGCCCATCGCGCCGAACCGGCGCCCGACGCGGACTAGGCGGCCGGCGAGTCCCGCAGGAACCACACGTTGCGAATCAGGCCGTCGCGCACCTCGTACATCGCCACGGCGTGCACCACCTCGCCGGGGCGCAGGCCCACGACGTGCTCGTGGTCGATCGCGAACACTTCGTGCTCGATGCGCGCGAGCAGCGCGCAGTGCAGATCCGGATGGTCGCGAAACAGGGCGCCGTAGCGCGTGCGCATGGCGTCGACGCCTTGCATGAGGATCTCGCCGGACGGGTGGACGCGCACGACGCAGTCCGGCGTGTACACGGCGAGGAACGCTTCGAGATCCCGCGCGTTGTAGGCGTCGAGCTGCCGCTGGGCGGCCTGGGTGGGGGAGTCGGGCACGGGCAGAGTGTAGGGCCGGCTGTCAAACTCAGGGCGTTGCGCGCTAGAATCCGCCTCCATGAAAGTCTTCATCAGCGTGGATATGGAGGGCGCGACGGGCGTCTGCCATCGTGAACATCTTCTGCCGGGCGGCGACGACTACCAGCGCGCGCGGCGCTGGCTGACGGACGACGTCAATGCCGCCGTCGACGGCGCGTTCCAGACCGGCGCGACCGACGTGCTCGTAGCCGACGGTCACGGCACGATGCGCAACATCCTGATCGACGACCTCGATCCGCGCGCGCGACTGCTCACGGGGCCCGCGCAGCCTGGCAACCGACCGCTGGCACAGCTGGGCGCGCTGGATCACGGCGCGTTCGACGCGGCGTTCCTCGTGGGGCATCACGCGCGCGCGGGCACGCCGGGCGGTCTCTTGGCCCACACCTGGATCGGCATGGTGGTCTCGGAGATCCGGCTGAACGGTCGTCCTGCGAGCGAGGCCATGCTGAATATGGCAGTCCTCGGACACTACGGCATCCCTGTGGTGATGGCGTGCGGCGCCGACGACTTCTGCGCGCAGATGCGCGAGGACTTCGGCGACGCGGTGGTGCTGGCTGAAGTGAAACAGGCGCTGGGCCCGACGGCCATCGTGACGCTGCCGGTCGCCGAGGGGCGGCGGCGCATCACGGAGGCGGCCAAGGCGGGCCTGGCTCGCGGGGGCGCGCCGTACGTCGTGCCGGCCCCGATCACGATCGAGGTGGACGTGCACCGCGACGCCATGCGCGAACGGGCGCTGGAGTTCGGCGCGGAGCCCGTGGGCAGGCTTGGGTTCCGCTATACGGGCGACGAGATCATCTCGGTGGTCGAGCGCATCTGGCGCACGCTCGTGGGCATCACGCGCGAGGACACCGCGTTCCTGCGGTAGCCGTGCTCGCACGGAACTCTGGCCTCGGCGCGGTGTCCAACGATCCATGGTGATCCGTCCCGTCCGCGCTGCCGCTCTGTTTGTCGGGGTCCTGCTGGCCCTCACCCAGGCTGCGGGATCCGCCCGGGGCGGTGAGCCCGCACCGGGCGAGGCGACCGGGCCCTGGGAGCTGCTCGCGGACCCGAAGATCTCGCGCCGGGAGGTCATCGAGCGGTGTCGCGAGGCCGAAGACAGTGGGTTCCTCGATCTGGCGCTGCTCGAGAGGATGGTGGCTGAGGACGAGGCGCATGAGGCGCCCGAGCTGCCCCTGGAGGATCTCCCGCGCGCGGAGCGCCTGGCGGAGCTGATCTGGCGCCTGCGCGACGAGACCGGCAGCCTGCTCGGCACCAACGGCTGGGGCTCGGTGCTCTCGCATCCCGCGCTCGGAACTCCACCGACCACCAGCGACCTCATCGCTGCGTTCGGCCACGAGGCCGTCCCGCTCCTGCTCGAGCGGCTCGAGGATCCACGCTACACGCGCGTGGTGAACTGGGGACGCAGTGCGCGGCACCCAGCGTTCGTACCGATCGGTGCCGCCGCGGCGGAGATCCTCGCGCGTATCGCAGACCGACCCTTCGCGTCCACCGATGTGTGCCGGCTGTGGTGGCGCGAGGTGAGCGAGAAGGGCGAGTTCCTGGCAACGGCCGACGAGATGGACCGTAGCGCCGGCCCGACGATGTACTACGCCATCTACCTGGCTGCGCGACTCGTGCGAATCAACCCCGTCGCCGCCGCGCCCCTCGCCGTGCGAGCGTGCGGGCGTCAAGCGGACATCCTGGTTCGCAAGGGGCTGGTGGACCTCCTGGCCACGATTGAGGGCGAAGGCGTCAAGCCGTTCCTGCGGTCGGAGGCGGCCTCAGGGCCCACACTGTTGCATCGCCTCGTGGCAGCAAGTGCGCTGCGCGATCCGAGTGAGAGCGGCCCGAACCCGATGTGGGTCCGCGACTGGCAGGCGTTGACGGATCACGGACAGCCGTTTCCCTCCACGCACGAGCAGTGGTGCTTGGATGGCGGCATCGCTTCGCTTGCGGTGCTGCTCGCCTCCTCGGGGGCCGAGGGCGTGCGGGTGCTGAGGGACGGACTCGAGCGGCGGCCGCCGCGCACCCGCGGGCTTGTCGCCCAGGTGCTTGGCGGCGCCGACGTCTCGTACCACCTCTACGGCTACATCGGGAAGGTGTGGGTCAAGTCGGATCCCGTCGCTCCGGCACCGGAGGCCGAGATGGCACTGAAGGCGCTCCTTGGCGATCTCGAGCGGATCGACGCGAACTACGTTCCGCGGTTGCTCGATGTGCGGGTCGCGGACTTGGCGGCGCAGAGCCTCGCCACGCGCTTCCCGGAGCGCTATGCGTTCAAGCTGAGTGCACCCGCCGCCGAGCGCGATGCGGCGATCGCGAAGATGGGGCGGTGACCCACCCGGCGTTCAGCCGGGTGGGGCCCCCTCACCGAGGCACGGGTCGTGCGCGCTCACCCACACGGCGTTCAGCCGTGAGGGGCCCCCTCACAAACGCCCGGGTCATGCGCGCTCGCCAACTCACGCGCGTAGATCGGGCGAGCTTGCACGTGCGGCCACACGGCATTCAGCCGTGTGGGGCCCGTCGCCATTGCTCTGCCCCTGCTCAATGTGTGAAGATGGGCGACATGTCAAAGCGTGTCCTCGCCTTGATCCTGCTCCTCGCCGTGGCCTGCGTGGCTGCGTGCGGGGACGAGTCGATTTCGACCTCCCCGTCGCAGGCTGACAAGCGCACAGAGTCACGGGCGGAGGCGCCTGAGAAATCGGCACCATCGAGTGCCACGATGCCGGAGAGACCGCTTCGAACCTCACCGCTGGTGACGCTGGAGGTCGAGCCACGAGCAGCCTGGCCCGCTACCGGAATGACGGGCCTCGTCGTGACGCTCAGGGGTACCGTCGCGGCAGAGCGCCCGTCAGAGTGGGATCTGTTCGTTTGTGGCTTGCCTGTTCATGTCGGAAAAGACCGTGAGTTCGCGGCGACCCGGTCGTTCCTGACGGCCGGTACATATGTTGTTTCCGCCAGTCTGCGCCGCCCATTCGGGTGGCGTGGCGTGCATGGCACTACGGTTCGTGAGGAGCACATAACCGACTGCCAGGTCTCGGTATCAACCACGCCGGAGGAAACAGAGCACGTGCGCAGCCTCTGCGCGGAAACTCTCCGGGCCGGCGGAGAGGTAGACGAAGACAAGTTGCTGGAACTGATGCGGACGTATGACTTGCGTGCAGTGCCGACCCTCTGGAGCGTCATCGAGTCCCACCCGCATCGCGAGAGCCAGGCGCGAATTGACGCGGTTCAGCAGATCGGGAATCTCGCCCATCTGGACTCCGTGCCGCGCTTGCTCCGACTTCTGACCGACAGGGGCGTCTACGACATCGTCTGCTGGGAGTTGATCCGCCTCGGCCTGTGGGGTCCGTTTGATACCGACCAGAGGCCGCATCCCAATGCGGAGCAGGAAGTCCGGACGATGATCGAGAGCCTGAGCTTGACGTTCGCCGAGCAGGAGCCCGCGTTGCGCCTGGCGCTGCATCAATAGGCCGACGCGGTCTAGGGAGGTCGCAGGTTCGAGCTCAGCGCCCCTCGGCCGTCGCAGGAGTATGGTCGGGGGGAGCCGACGCTACCCGTGTCAGCCACCCGCGTTTGCTGGTTGGCCGCTGGCCGTCTAAGCGAGATACGGTACCCGACCCGAGATATCGAGATTCGGCGCGATGCGGGCCGTGCCTGGGCTGGGTCGCAATCACCTGACGCTTGGTCGTCTCTCCGGATCGCCTTCGCGAAGGTGCGTGCGGCGATTGGCTCGTAACCGTTTGCCTTCGAAGATCGTGCGCCGTGCTCCGTCTCACAGCATTCCTACGATCCGGTACGAGTACTCGTCACCCCAGGCGCTCGTCTCTCGTGCTCGGCCGGATCAC
>JAQBWE010000148.1 GCA_027625315.1 Planctomycetota bacterium | reverse complement strand
CGAGGGCGATCGGGTTCGTGGGGCGAGGGTGTGGGGCAGCCGGCTAGGACGACGCGGGGTAGGGCCCCCGCGAGGACGACGACGGCAATCCCACGCCCCGCATCCACGAAGCCGAACGTGCTCGACAGGACCCCTGAACGCCTACTGTCCGGGCTGTCACTCCTCAACGCTAGGGTGCGGCCGGATGGGAGGCCGACGTGGACCGAGCCGTGTACCGCGGGCTGCTGCTCTTTGCGGCCACCAGCCTGGCCATTTGGGCGTTCGCCCTGGTTCTCCTGCCGTTCATCGTGCCGATCGCGTGGGCGCTCTGCACGTTCACGGTCACCATGGGCCCGTACGGCTGGCTGGCCGCGCGCTGGCACAAGCCGCGGCTCGTCGCACTCACCATGGTGCTCGGCACGGGGCTGATCGTGCTCTTGCCTCTCATCTACATCGGCGCGGTGTTCGTCGACCAGGCGCGGCAACTCGACCTGACGCCCGCGCTCGAGAAGCTGAAGGAGGCCGCGCCCGACGTCATTGAGAATCTCGACGGGGTCCTCGCGTACGTCCTACCGGCCGAGCCCGCAGAGGCGAACGCTGAAGCCGCCGCCGGCGGAGCCGCTGCGCCGGAGGCCGCCGGGCCGCCAGCGGATCGCCTCGGTTCCTTCGTGGAGCGCGCCCAGGACAACTTCCCGCGCGTCGCGGCCGGCGTGTTCGGCGTGCACTCCGTCGGCGATGCCCTGGGCTTTCTCCTCACGCCGGCGGCCTTCCTCGTTGGACTGCTGCTCACCCTGGTCACGCAGTTCTTCCTCTACCGCGAGGCCAAGGCGCTGCGGAGCCTCGTGGTGGACGTCTCTCCCCTGTCGGAGGGCGACACCGACGAGTTGCTGGGCACGCTGCGCGGCGCGACGGTCTCGGCAGTCATGGGCGGCCTGCTCGTGGCGCTGGCCCAAGGCCTGCTGGGCACGCTCATGTTCTGGATCGCGGGCATCCAATCCCCGGTCATGTGGGGCGTCGTGATGGCCGGACTCTCGCTGCTGCCCTTCGGAGGCACAGCGTTCGTGTGGCTACCCGCGGGCATCATCCTGCTGCTGACGGGTCAGCCGGGCGCTGGCTGGTTCGTCCTCATCTTCGGGGGCGTGATCGTCAGCGGGGCCGACAGCGTGCTGCGACCGTGGCTGCTCAGTCGGATGAGCGGCGAGGGTGTGAAGATCCACCCGCTCATGCTCTTCTTCGCCACGATCTCGGGCATCGGGCTATTCGGCATCAGCGGCATCGTGTTCGGACCGCTGCTTATCGCGGTGCTTAGCACGCTGGTGCGCCTCTACCAGCGCCACGGCATCGCCCACCACGGCGAACCCGTCGTGTAGCGCCCGGAGCCCAGCCCGATTCCCCTGCGGCCAAACGTCCATCCCCTCCGACCGGCGGGCGCTGACCGCATGCCGGATCGAAGCCCGGTCGACGCCGATTGGCGGGCTGGCTGGGGAGCGGAGGGCCGATGAGGAGGACGACTCGTGGCCCCAAGCGCGGCGCTGCCGCGCCTGGGAACCTGATCGCCCCCAGCCCAGCCCGCCGCACGTCCGAGCAGCACTAAAACCAAACCCACGTAGCGCTAGCCGCGGTAGGGGATGCCTTCGAGCTCGAGGAGGAGGCGCTTGGTGTCGAGGCCACCGCTAAAGCCGCCGAGCTTGCGGTCGGCCGCGAGCACACGATGGCAGGGCACCAGCAACGGAACGGGATTGCGCCCGCAGGCTTGCCCCACCGCGCGCGCCGCCCGCGGCTTACGCACGAGGCGCGCGATAGCCCCGTAGGTGCGCGTCTTGCCATAGGGGATCCGGGCGAGCTCGCGCCACACGCGCGTCGAAAAGCCGACCTCAGGCAGGACCGTCGGCACCTCCGTCGGCGACGGGCCGCCGCCCAGATAGTCGCGCAGAACGCGCGCGGCGTCGGTGCTCATCGTGCTCGCCCGCTTGAACACCGCGTCGGGGTACTGCTGCAGCAGATCCGCGCGCATCTGATCGCCGTCGTCGTCGAGCTGCACGCGGACGACACCCTGAAAGGTGGCCGCGACCTGGATTGCGCCGAGCGCGCCGGCACGCAAGCGGCTGACATGCACATGCATCAGCGACCGCCCTGACCGGCGCTGCCAAGCGTGATCTTCAGCGTGATGGTCTGCCCGTCGCGCACGACGACGACAGCCACGGTCTTGCCCGCCTCGAGCTTCACGAGGGCGGCGCGGAGCGTCTGCAGGTCGCGAACGACCTCGCCCGCGATACTCCGAATGACGTCGGCGTCCTGCAGCCCACCCTGCGCGGCCGGTCCCCCCGGAACCACCGTCGCGATCAGCACGCCATCGGGCGACGGCTCGGGCGAGGGCCGCACGCCGAGCGCGGGCGGCTGCGGCGGCGCGGGCGGCTGAGTGAACACGAGCCGCGCATCGCGTTCGGCGATGTCGGCAGCCGTGTCGCACACGAGCCGGCAGATACGCGTCATGTCGGGGAAATTGATGCGCTCGACGTCGTCGCTGGGCTTGTGATAGTCGTCGTGCAAGCCCGTGAAGAAGAACAGCACCGGGATCTTCTTGCGGAAGAACGAGGTGCTGTCGGTGGGCGCCACACCCTGAGGATCCCACTCGATCTCAAGGCCGTGTTTCTGGTTGTGCGTCGCCACGAGCGCCTGCAGGCCCTCCGCGGTGCCCACCCCACCCATCGTCATCCGGCCGCCGCGACTGCGTCCGACCATGTCCATGTTGAGCATGCCGACCGTGTCGGCCAGCGGCACGATGGGGTTGTCCACGTAGTGCTGGGAGCCCAAGAGACCGCGTTCCTCGCCTGTGAAGGCAATGAACAAGAGCGAGCGCCGGGGACGATTCGCGCCGAGAGCGAAGTACTCCGCGACCTCCAGCAGGCTGGCCGTGCCAGAGCCGTTGTCGTCGGCACCGTTGTGAATCTTGCCCGCGGCTGAGGCGCCGCCCGTGCTGCCGAAGAAGCCCAGCCCGACGTGGTCGTAGTGGGCGCCGATCACGACGACTTCGTTCGCTACATCAGGATCACGCCCGGGCAGGAACCCGATGACGTTGCGCGCGTTCGCTTCCTGGGTTGTGGAGAGGACGGTCGTGACCTTCACCGACACGCTCGGAAGCACCTGCGACTGCGGGCCGCTCGCGCGCAGCGCCGTCTCGAGACCTTCGAGGGTCTGGCCTGTAGGCGCGACGAGGCGGCGCGCGATCTCTTGGGAGACGAAGGCGTACGGAATCGGACCCGCCCCGGCGGGCGCGCCCAGGCTGGCGCTCCAGTGTCCGACGAGGTCCTGGCCCTGCGCCTGCGCCACCGTCTCCGGGTTGTTGCAAAGCAGGAGGGCCGCGGCGCCGTGCTTGCGCGCGTTGGCGAGCTTGTTCATGAACGACGCGTGGTTGGCTTCGCGCCAACCCGGGTTCTTGCGGAACACGAGCACGATCTTGTCTTTCACGTCGATGCCGGCGTAGTCGTCGTAGCCGCCGAAGCGCTCTTCGGGCGCCGTGATCCCATAGCCCGCGAACACGACCTCGCCCTCGGCCGTGCCGCTCCGGGTCACCGAGAACGGATTCCAGTCTTGCTCGACCTGCCAGGTGACGGCGTCGCCGCCGATCTGCGCCGAGAGCGCGTTGCCCGGCTTGAGAATCGGCTGGGGCACGATGAACGGCTGGAACCAGGTTCCGTCCGAGCCCTTGGGCAGCAGTCCGAGCGCGCTCCACTGCGCGGCGATCCAGTCCGACGCGACGACCGCCTCAGGACTGATGGTGTCGCGACCCCGCATGGCGTCGCTGGCGAGGTGCTCGAGGCGTGCGCGCAGGTCCTGCTCGCGGACGGCGGAGTCAAAGCCCTCCAGCGTCTCGTGGGCCCCGGCGGGAGCGACAAGGAGAGATACGATCGCCAGCAGGGCGGGCAGGGCCAGTCGGGACATTCGCGGCATGACGGTCTCGGCAACGGGTGAAGGGGCGCAATCCTACGCCAAGGCCGCCCGGCGCTGCCCCCCACCGCGCAGGGACTCCCGCCTAGGCTTGGGGTAACTCTCAACCCGGCTCGGGCTGCGGCGGGGCCTAGCCCGGCCCGGTCCGGGTGATCCGCTCAAGCCGGTCGCAGACCTCGGTCCAGTTGGGATGCGCATCCTCGGCCTCGCGCAGCAGGCGTACGGCCTCGAGCAACCGATCGGGACGCTTGGAGAGGAACAGACCGTAGTTCCCCTTGGCGCGACCGGCGTCGCGGGCGGCGCGGATGGCGTTGCGGTAGCCCTGCTCGGCGCGCTTGTCGTCGCCGAGTCGCGCATTGGCGATCGCGAAGACGGTCCAAGCCCGCTCATTGCGCTTGCGGCGCTCCAGCGAGGCGAGCGCCGTCACGGCCGCCTCACGCCAGCGCTCACACAACATCAGGGCGCCGGCGAGATCGTTGAGATAGGGATGCCAGTCGGGCTGGCGCTCCAGGGCCGCGCGGAAACACTTCACGGCGCGCTCAGGCTGCTCGTTCTGGATGAGCGCGTAGCCAAGCGCCGCGTGCAGGGGCGCGACCTCTGGGTGTCGACGCAGCGCCGCCGTCAGCGCGCGGATCGCATCTTCCACCCGCTGGGACATGCGGTGCGCCCGGGCGAGTCGCAGCACGGGCTCCACCTCATCCGGTGCCAGGGCACTGGCCTTGCCAAACGCCTCAGCGGCCGACTGCCAGTCGCCCCGCGCCTCGGCCCCGCACCCGACCACGAACCACAGCTCGCCACTGGCGGCGTGGCGGTCCAGGGCAGTGGCCGCGACGTCGTCGAACTGACGCCACTGGTGGTAGCGCTGCAGCGTCTCGAGCAGCCGGGTCGCCACGCGCACCTCGCTCGGTAGGGCCGCAAACGCGGTCTCGAGCCAGGCGCGGCTCTCCGCGAACCGTCCCTCGCGCAGCCGCTCATCAACGAGCCGCAGGGCGTCCGAGGCCTCGCCCCGCGCGATGGCGTCCTGGAATTGGCGTTCAAGCGCCTCGTCGGGGTCCTCAGCAGGGCTCATTCGCCCCCACTGTAGCGGCGCGGGCACCGGCCAAGACGCGCAGGCGCCCCCCCGGCCCATGGGTTCTGAACTCGGCACGCCCGGGAGGCGGAGATCAGCGCCTTACCGAAGGCGAGCGCGCAACTCGTCCCAGGGGAAGTGCCGCCCGGGGCACTGGGTTGCGCAGTAGTTGCTGTGACCGCGCACATCCGCGTCGGCGACGTCGTAGCGGGCCTGGAGCCAGCGGATGAGCTGGACGAGGCTCTCCATCTGGGCGGGTGTCGGCTGCCGGCCGCCCTCGTCGAAGTCGCCGACGAGACAGATCCCAATGCCGCGCTCGTTGTAGCGATTGTCCGGCACCTTGGTGTGCGCGCCCTGCAACTGCTGATGCCAGCGATCGCTCAGCTCGACCGCGCCGTCGCCTGAGAGCGAGCCGTTGCCAATGACGAAGTGGTAGCCGCAGCCGTTCTCCCACTTGTTCGTGTTGCGATGCACGTCGTCGTACTTGGCCAAGCTGCCCGACATGTCATCGGAGTGATGGATAACGATCCACTCCCAGTCGCGCGGCCTCGTGGGCGGCGTCCACGACGCGGGAGCCGTCGGCAGCGCACGCACCGTGCGTGCGGTGGGCTGGACTGTGACGGGCGTGCGCGTGGGCGCGGGACGGCGCGCGGGCTGAGAACGAGGCGGCAGGGGCTCAAGCTTGGGCACCGGCTTGCGCGGGGTCACGCTGGCGAGCGTGCGGGCACGCTCCTGCGTCCGCCACGACTGGATCTGGCTACCGAGGAAGCGCTGCACGCGCGGGGACAGCATGACGGTGCCGCCCACGCGCTCGAAGCGATCCTTGACCTGGTACTCGCGGCCGCCGAGATGCACCGTGCTCGTGCCCGGGTAGAGGCGCAGGCGGAGGCTGCCGGCGCTGAGGAGGATGTGGATGCCATCGTCCTGCTGCGTCAGGCCGTACTGCGCGCCGAACTGGCTGGTGCTGAGATGATGCGCCTCACTGGCCGCCGCCGGCGGGCAGGCCACGCTGAACACCAAAGCGCCGAGAACGCACGCAGTAACCAGGATTCGAGCCATCGAGCCTCCCGCGGGCGCCCGAGCCGAAGGGCGCAGCCGGACCGCGCGCCGGCCGGGGCGCGATCTATCCCTTGGAATCGGTCGCTCACCCGGCCCTCCGCACCGGAAGCCGCCCGCAGGCGGGTTCCGGGCCGGAATGGGACAGGGGCCTGACGCCCCGAGCCGCTTCGGCTAGACTCGCCGCCCCTGGCGGAATTGCCCGGCGGAATCGCCCGCGACGGTCGCGGGAGACTCGCCGTGACCTCCCCAGGCCGAAGGATGGACCGCCATGGCCGCCCCTGGTCGCCAGAATCCGCCCTTCCATTGCGCCGCGGCGCTGACCGCCGCGCTGATTCTGCTGGTGGCGTCGGATGCCTCGGCGGCCGAGGAGGCGCTTGCCCCGCCCCGCCCCCTGACCCTCCAGGCCGCGGTGCTGGCGGAGGCTCCGAAGCTCGATGGCCGGCTGGAGGAGTGGTCCGCGGTACCCGCGACGGCCATGGCCTGGCTGGGCGAGCGAGAGCAACTCCACCCCCGCCTACGAGAGGCCTGGGCGGGCCCGGAAGACGCCTCCGTGCGCGTGCGGGCGGCGGTGTTTGGCGACGATCTGTACTTGGCGCTCGCCTTCGAGGACGACGTGATCCTCCACAACGCCGAGCGGGCGTGGTGGCACGGCGACTCGCTCGAGTTGTTCATCGATCCCGCCCGCGCCGATGGACGGCCGGCGGCCGAGCGCTTCGGCCCTGACTGCCGGCAGATCTTCCTCATGCCCGCCAATGCGGAGCTGCCCTGGGGCGTCGTCTACCGCGGCCGGCGACAGGTGTTTGACGGGGGCGGCCTCGTCGGCCTCGAGGTCGTCCGCGGCCCTGACCGGCCGGGCGGCCTCGACGCCGAGGTGCGCATCCCACTCGCCAACTTTGGCGTGGACCACCGCGGCGCAACGCAGCTGGGCTTCGCGCTCGCTCTGAACGACACCGACGATCCGCAGGTAAGCCCTGAGTCGTACCTCTCGTGGAACCGCGGCTTTGACCTCTACCTGCATCCCGACCACTTCGGCGTGCTCGAGATTCCGGCGCGGGAGCCGCGAGCGCGGCCCACGTCGGACTCGGGCAGCGGCCTCGCGTGGTGGTGGTTCGCGCTGCTCGCCGTCGTCGGCGTGGCCATTCTGGGCGGGCCGGCGGCGCGCTGGTTGGCGGGCATTGGTCCGCGCGCCAAGCTGCTTGCGCTCGGCGTGGTCCTGCTGCTGGCCGGCGGTGTAGCCCTGCAGGCGCATCTGGCCCAACTCGACGCGGAGGCGGGGACGCAACGCATGCTCGACGGCCTGGCCGCGGAGGCGCTCGCTGTCGTGGGCGACGCGGCGCCCTTCCTGGAGCCGCCTGCTGACTCGTCGGCCCTCAGCCGCTCAGCCGGCGCCGCAGACGCTGCGGATACCCCCTACCCGACGCTGCTGCAAGGCGGACGCATCGCCGCCCGGGCCGGTGTGGAAGACGCTGCCCCGGTGGCTCTACACCCAGAGGGTGCCTGGCGGGCGGGACCGGTCCCCGCCTACGCCCTGCCGCTGAGCCAGCCCCACACCCTCTACCTGCCGGAAGAAGACGGCACCTGGGGTTTCGAACTCGAGCTCGATGTCGGCGGAGCGTTTCGCAGGCAGGTGGGGCCGCGGGCCACGCTGCTCGGCCGCGTGACCCTGCACGCGCGCGATGGCGCCGAGGAGGAGCACACCCTCGGCCTCCAGCCCGGCGAGGACCGCGACACGCGGCGAGTCGTCACGCTGCGACCGCAGCGAGTCCACGCCTGGCGGCGAATCTCCTTCGAGCCCGAGGAGGGCGCGCCGGCGGCCACTTTGCGCGCGCTGCGAGCGCTGCGCCTCGCCGCGGGTCCGCCCGCG
>JAQBWE010000001.1 GCA_027625315.1 Planctomycetota bacterium | reverse complement strand
GCACCCCCTCATCGATTCCGAAAAGCGCGTCTGCAACGACCTTCGACTCGACGGCGAGACCCGTGCCTTGATGATTACCGGGTCGAACATGTCGGGCAAGAGCACCCTGCTCCGCACGGTCGGAGTGAACACGGTCCTCGCGCTGGCCGGCGCTCCCGTCTACGCGCGGGCATTCACGTTGACTCCGCTCGCGGTCGCGGCTTCGATCCGCATCCACGACTCGCTGCAGGACGGCGCCTCCCGGTTCTATGCCGAGATCGCGCGCCTCAAGCAGGTGGTGGACATCGCGCAGGGCGCGCTGCCCGCGTTGTTCCTGCTCGATGAGATCCTGCATGGCACGAACTCGCATGATCGCCGCGTTGGCGCGGCGGCCGCGGTGCGGGCGCTGATTGAGCACGGGGCGATCGGCTTCGTGACGACGCACGATCTGGCTCTTGCCGACATGGAGCGCCGCCTAGCTGGCCGAGTGCGCAACGTGCACTTTGAGGATCAAGTCGTCGACGGCCAGATGGCGTTCGACTACACGCTGCGCCCGGGTGTTGTGACGCGCAGCAACGCGCTCGCGCTCATGCGACTGGTCGGCCTGGATGTGACCGACGAGGACGCCGCGAGTTAATCGCTCCGCCGCGGTGGGCGCTGGCAGCGTAGACAGGCGTGCGTCCCCCGCTGCCCAACGACGAAGCGCCGAATCGAGGCGCCACACGCGGGACAGGGCTGGCCCGCGCGGCCGTAGACGCGGAACTCATGCTGGTAGCTGCCCGGCTGACCCTCTGGTGTTCGGTAGAACTTGTCGAAGCTGGACCCCTGGCGCTCGATGGCCGCGGCGAGCACAGAGCGGATCGCGCCGTGTAGCGCCGACGCTTGGGCCTGCGTCACGGTCTGCGCGCTGCGCTCGGGATGCAGTCGCGCGCGGTGCAGGCACTCATCGACGTAGATGTTGCCGAGGCCCGCGAGGAAGGTCTGGTCGAGGAGCAGAGGCTTCAGCATGCGGCGCCGGGCCCGCAACGCCGTGTAGAGCCACTCTGGCGTGAATGCCGCTTCGAGTGGTTCGGGTCCGAGGCCGGCGGTGAACGCGGCGGCATCGGGCACGAACCGGAACCGACCGAACTTGCGCACGTCCACGAACACGAGTCGCGTGTCATCGTGGAGGTCGAGCGTGACGCGTGCGTACGCGTCACGCGGCGCCGCCAGGCCTGCGACGAACAAGCGCCCGGTCATGCGGAGATGTACCGCCAAGGCGCCGGCCGGCTCCCGACCCCGGGCGAGGTCGAAGAGGATGTGTTTGGCCCGCCGGCGCACGTGCTTCACGGTGCAGCCCGTCACGGCGCGTTCGAACACCGCGCGCGAGGGGCCCCCGAGCGTACGCAGCCACTGCACGTCGGCTCCGACGATCCGCCTGCCTTCGAGCTGGGGGCGGATCAAGCGCGTGACGGTCTCGACCTCAGGCAGCTCGGGCATGGCTAGAGTCCTACGACGTACTTGAGGCCGAGCAGCAAGAGCGCGCCCAGCACGAACCGGCGAAACAGCACGGGCGGGATGCGGTCGCCGTAGCGCGTGCCGATCCAGATGCCCAGCGGCACCATCGGCGCGAAGTGGAGGTTGTGCTCCAGCACCGTGCTGGTCAGGAGGCCCGCGTAGGCCAGCATGCCCACGAGGATTGCCGTCGTGATCATGAAGTAGCCCTGCAGCACGCCCTTGAACGTCGCCGGACTAAACCGGCGGGCGGTCGCGTAGGCAATCACGGGCGGCCCTCCCATCGCGAACGCGCCGCTGAAGAGTCCAGCCGCGAAGCCGGCCGGCACGCCCCAGCGGCGTGCGACGGCCTCGCGCTCAGGCGCGGCCGTCCGCCGTGGCCACGCAGCCTGCAGCACAAACGCGATCAGAAACACGCCGAGCGCGCGGATGCACGGCTCGGGGTCCAGATCGCGCAGCGCCAGGATGCCCAGCGGCAGTCCCGCGACCGAACCGATCAACATCGGCAGCATCTCGCGTGCGCTCGCGTGCCGCCGGTAGCGCCAGAAGATGATCGCTGCCACGCACGCGCCGTAGACGGCGGTGAACGGCACGGCCACCTGCAGCGGCAGCATGGTCGGCAAGGCGGCCATCACCACGAGGCCGAACCCGAACCCAATGGATCCTTGCGTAAAGGCCGCCGCAAAAACGAGGACTGCAATCGCGACGTGCTCAGCGGTCACGGCGTACGCACGCCACCGTGCAGGGTCGATCCGGCGGGCGCCGCGGCAATCGCCGCGGCCTCCACGTCGAGCAGCTCGGACCAGCGCGACTCGATCTCGTCGGCCACGCCCGGCAACAGTCCCGCCAACTCGATGAACATCCGGTAGTGCCCCTCCTCCGACACGACGAGCGCGGCGTAGAAGCGAGCGAGCTCTGCATCGTCGGCCTGGGTCGCGAGCAGTTGGAAGCGCTCCCCCGATCGGGCCTCAATCAGAGCGCTCACGAGGAGTCGATCGAGCAGTTCGCGCAGGCCCTCGCCCCTGCGGACGGCGCCCCGCAGGGTCGCGGCATACGGGTTGGTGTGCACGCGCTCGAAGTGGCCGCCGCGGGCCTGCAGGAGGCGCAGTACCTGGCCGAGGTGCTGAACCTCGTCGCGCGCAATCGACGCCAGCCTGCGGGCCCAGCGGTCGGCCGCGCGGTCGACGTCTGCTCCATCGGCCGCCACGGGATAGGGCCAGCGCCCGATCAGATCGAGCGCGTTCGTGGCGGCCTTGCGCTCGAGGTGCGCGTGGTCGTTCAACATCAGCCGCGGATTCTGGAGTGCTGTAGCGACCCACGCCGCGGGCGTATCGAAGCGCAGCGGGCTGCGGGCAGTGGTCCCTGCGTCCATAGCCCGAGGGTACCGACCCCGCCTACAGCTGGAAGAAAGCGCTCACCTCCCATGCGCGGCTTGGCCGCGCACGAGGCTCGAGGAGCCGAGGCCGGTGCGAGGTCAAGCATCTGGCGGGCCGCAGGTGCTCGGCCAGACCGGTGAGCGTCTGCGCCCCGCGGAATCCGTTCATCCCCTTCTGCTACGGGGGTTGTGCGACGCGCGCGGCGATCCCGCGTGCGAACGCGGGATCAGGGTCCGCACGCAAGCGATCGGGTTCGTGGGGCGAGGGTGTGGGGCAGCCGGCTAGGACGACGCGGGGTAGGGCCCCCGCGAGGACGACGACGGCAATCCCACGCCCCGCATCCACAAAGCCGTACGTGCTCGGCAGGACCGGTGAGCGCTTACACCCAGCGTTTCGTGCGTCCCACGCGGCGCCGGGGTACGTTCCCGCCCTTGCCCGGAGGATTCATGGCCCGCGCTCGTCCCGAACTCCCGCCCAAGCCGCCTTGGTGGCATCGCAGCCGGCTGGGCTGGGTCAATGCCCTCGGCTTCGCCCTGACCCTGTTCCTCGGGCTGTGGCTGCTGTTGTTCGCCGCGGCCAACCTGCTGCCCGACGCGGAGCCGTTTCGGTTCGGCTTCCCCACCGTGTTTGCCATCGTGCTGTTCGTGACCCACGCCGTGACGGTGGCGTTGGGGGCGGTCGTGGTGTTCGGCTTCATGTGGCGCGGCGCCGACTTCCATGCCCACAAGCCGCGCCTGTATGTGTTCTTCTGGAACTGCGCAGGACTGCTCTTCGCCCTCGTCCAGATGGTGATTCTGCTCAAGTTCGACTGGCCTGAGCTGCCCAACGTCGCGCGGTTTGCGCGCCAGGTCTACTGGGGCGAGGCCTACGTCGGTCTCCTCTGCTTCGGCGTCATGGCCTACGTCAACATCGACATCCCGAGCGCGGATTCCGACGCGCATCACGACGGCGATGACTACGACGATGGCGACTACGGCGACCACTACGACGACGAGCACGACTAGGACGGCAGTGGACGAGAGCCTTCGACGTGTGGCCGCAGGCTTGGGTGTGGGCCGTGCCCACCACCACATCTTCCTATGCGTTGACGCGGCGGAGCCGAAGTGCGCTCCCCCGGTAGAGGCCGCCGCGGCCTGGGCACACTTGAAGCGCCGCCTCGCCGAGTTGGGGCTTGAGGGCCGGGTCCACGCGAGCGAGAGCCTGCCCTGTGTGATGCGCACCAAGGCCGGCTGTATGCGCGTCTGCCGCGGCGGGCCGATCGCGGTCGTCTACCCGGAGGGTGTCTGGTACGCGGGCATCACCGTGCCGGTGATGGAGCGGATCGTCGTTGAGCACCTGGCCGGCGGGCAGCCCGTGGGCTCCCACCGCATCGCGGGTGCCCCTCTGCGCCCGTTCAAAGCGTGAAGCGGAAGTCCTCGACGAGGGCTCCAGGCATGCGCCCGCTGACAGTCGAGCGGCCGCCATAGGTACCGGAGTCGAGCAGGAACTCGCGCTCGGCCGTGAGATCGACGAGGTTCTGACCCAGCACGCGGTACACGGTCTCGTCGAAGCGCATCACGTTGATCGGGGCCTGGATCTCGCCGCCCTCGACCCAGAAGGTCGCAAACCGCGTCATGCCCGTGGTTCGGCAGGAGCTGCGGTCGGAGTAGTTCAGGTAGTGGACGTTGCCCACGTAGAGGCCGCGACCCAGCCGCTCGACCGCCGCGGACGTCGGCAGCGTGCCCGCGCCGAGATCGAGCGACTCAGGCGACTCGCTACCCGACGCGCCGTTCGTCGGTACGCCGTACTCCTTGGCCGAGCGCGGCGAGACGAGGCACTCGCGATACGCGCCGCCCTCGATCAGGGTGACTGCGTCGGGCCGAATGAAGCCCGAGCTTTGGAAGTTGGCCGCAACGCCCTCGGCCGTGTTCTCGCGGATCGTGACGCCCGGAGCCAGCGAGGCCTCGCCCGTCGTCATCTTGAGGAGGGGGGTTTGGCGTGTGCGATGGCTCTTGAGACCGAAGCCGCCCCAGCCCAGCAGCCCGACGATGTCGTTGACAGCCGCCGGGGCGAGATACACGCGGTACTCGCCGGGGTCCACCGTCAACGGTGCGCGGGACAATGCGCCGAGCTGGTCGACGGCGGTCGCGACCTTGCGCTCAAACGCCGCGTCGTTCCACTCAAAGCCCGCGTAGTCGGCTTTCACCGCCTTGTCCGCGTGGTGATAGAAGCTCCAGTCAAGATTGAAGCTGTTGGTCTCGTACCAGTTGCGCTGTCCGAGGCTGTTGGCGAAACCGGAGCCCACGCCGCCGGCCGCGTACAGCCCGACGAGATCGCGGCCGGCCGCCGCCTCGCGGATGCGCTCCACGGAACGCTCCGGCGCGGGCAACTCCGACGCCGCGTGACGCTCGCTCGACTGCACGTCCGTCGCGTATAGCAGGTAGGGATCCTCCGGCAGCAGCGCGAGCTTCGCGCGCAGCGAAGCCACGAGTGTGCTGAGGCGCGCGAGGTCTTCGGCGCTGTCACCGGAGAGTGTCGTGCTGGCACCGGCATGCCGCCGACCCAGGATGAGATCGATCCCGATGCCGCGCTGGATCACGTGTCCGGCCTGGCGCACGGCGCCTTGGTTGAAGCGCACGAAGTCGCTGGCTTCGCCGGCGAACTTGGCAGTGTAGACCTCCTCCCCTTGGAGGAGCGAAGTCAGGTGATCAGCGAGGTCGTAGAAGTACTGCTGCACGGAGATTCTCCAGCCAGGGCGCGGGTTACGCGCCGCCGAACACGGCCACGTCGCGGAAAAGGCAGGCCGGACTCGCGTGGCCCACGCGCACCATCTGGTTCGGCTCGCCCTTGCCGCAGTTGGGCGTGCCCATCACTTGCACCGTGGCTTCGCTGCCCACGGCGGCGAGACTGCGCCAGAAGGTGGCGGATACGCCACGGTAGTTGCTCTTCCGAACGACGCCGCCGAGGGCGCCGTTCTCGATGAGGCGGCCGTACTCGCAGCCGAACTGGAACTTGTTGCGTGAGTCGTCGATCGACCACGAACAGTTGGTGGCCATGAGAACGCCGCGCTCGACGCCGCCGATCAAGTCGTCGAGCGAGTGGCTGCCCGGCTCGAGATTGAGGTTCGCCATGCGATCGATCGGGGGTCGGTTCCAGCCGCACGCACGTGCGTTGGCCACACCCTCGACGCCCGCGCGCGCCTGCGAGGTCGTGCCGCCCAGGGGGCGCTTCAGAATGCCCTTCTCGATGATGTAGGCGCGCTCCGCCCTGCGGCCCTCGTCGTCGAACGCGTAGCTGGCGAGCTCATCGCCGCGCGTCGGATCGAACGTGATGTTCAAGAGGTCCGAGCCGTAGCGGTAGGACCCGAACATGTCGAGTGTGACGAAGCTCGTGCCGGCGTAGTTGCGCTCGTCGCCGAGGATGCGGTCGAGTTCCAGGGGGTGCCCGATGGACTCGTGAATCTGCAGGATCATCTGGTCGGGCATGAGAACCAGGTCCATCGTGCCCGTCGGACAGTCCGGTGCGCTCAGGAGCTCAAGCGCCTCGCGCGCGAGCCGCGGCGCCTCGATGTGGAAGCCTACATCGTCAAGCACCTCGGCTCCACCCTGGCGGCCCAAGCCGTAGCCCCCCAGCGTGCGCGTCTGGGTCTCGCCACCCTGGTTGGCCGTCACGGCCATGACGGGCACGAGCCAGTGGAAGGCCTGATGTAGGCGCGCCCCGCGGTTGTCGAGGTAGAGCGTCTCGCCTTCGGTGTGGGAGACTCCGGCGTACCAATCCACGATGCGGTCATCCACCTTGAGACGCGCGCATTGCTCGCGAATCATGTCGATGCGCGTGGCGAGCGGCAGGCTGTTCCACGCGGTGCCGACCTGCGAGGTGTAGGAGCCCTGGGCGACGTCGTAGGGCACGGCCGAGAAGTCAGCCACGCTGCGGCCGGCGGTCTGCTCCGCCCAGCGCGTCGCGCGGCGTACGGCCTCCGCGAGACCGGCTCGGGTGAGGTCGCTCGTGGCCGCGTAGCCGAGCCCGCCGCGGTGCGCGACGGTGATCATCACGCCCGCATCGGTGCCGTCGGATACGGGCTGCAGGACGTCTTGGCGCACGGCGATCGACTCGCTGCGCTCAGACTGATACCGCAAGGAACAGTGGTCGACGTCCGGTAGGACTTCCTTGAACCGCGCCTCTAGTGCCTCGATCACGGGTGCTCTCCTCAGGGGGGCGCCCACACTACCACGCGAACTCGTGGTGCCCGCCGCGGCGGGGGTCTGCCCGCGCTATCCTCAGCCCCCCATGATCCATGTGCGCGACCTCAGCAAGACATACACCGTCCACGAAAAGGCACCCGGCCTCATGGGCTCGGTTCGCTCCCTCTTCGCGCGCAAGACAGTCGCACGCCACGCCGTGCAAGGCGTGTCCCTGCACGTAGCGGAGGGTGAGATCCTCGGCCTCGTCGGAGCCAACGGCGCGGGCAAGACCACCCTCGTCAAAATGCTCGCCGGCATCATCCACCCGACGTCGGGGGAAGCAACCGTTCTCGGCCACATCCCGTGGCAGCGAGAGAATGACTTTCGGCGCCAGATTGCCCTGGTGATGGGCCAAAAGGCCCAACTGTGGTGGGACCTGCCCGCGGCCGACGGCTTCCTGCTCCTCAGGGAGATCTACCGCATTCCTGAGGCGCGCTATCGCGAGAACCTTGCGTACCTCGCCGAGACCCTGGACGTCACCAGGCACCTGCATGTGCAGGTGCGTCGCCTGTCCCTCGGCGAGCGAATGAAGATGGAGCTCATCGCCGCGCTACTGCACGATCCCAAGATCGTGTTTCTCGACGAGCCCACGATCGGGCTCGACTTGACGGCCCAACGGGCGATCCGCGAGTTCATCTTGTCGTACCGCGAGACGCGCAAGCCTGCGATCATCTTGACGTCGCACTACATGGAGGACATCGAGCGCCTGTGCAAGCGCATCGTCATCATCGATGAGGGTGCCTTTCTCTACGACGGTCCGCTCGATCAGGTCGCGAGCCGCCACACATCTCAGAAGGTCATCACCGCCCATCTGGAGCGACCGGCGAGCCTGCCTCCGGCTGTACTGGCAGGCCTGGGCACCCTCGTGAAGCAGGAGGAGTACCTGCTGCAGGTGCGGGTACTGCGCGCGCGCGTGGCCGAGGCTGCCGCCACGATCCTGCGCGAACTGCCCGTCGCTGACCTCGCCATCGACGAGGAGGATATCGGCACCGTCATCGAGCGCATCTTTCGCGAGCGCCGCGTGGGCCCGTCGTGAGCCCGGGTCTCTTCCTGCACGTCGCAACGATGGAAGCCCGCCGGCGCATGAGTTACCGCGTGGACTTTTGGATCAACGCCATCGCTGGGTTCGGAGCTGAGTTCGCGCTGGTCTGGTTCTTGTGGAAGGCCATGTTCGCGATGAGCGGCACGGAAGCGATCGGAGGCTACACCTTCGATCAAATGCTCGTCTACTACGTCGTCGTGATCCTCGTGGCCAAGGTGGTTCGCGGGGTCGAGTTCGAGGGACAGGCCTCTGAGGACATCTACCAGGGCGGGCTCAACCGCTACTTGGTGCTGCCCGGCTCGTACTTCGGGTTCAAGTACGCGCAGTCCATCGGCAGCCTGCTGCCGGCCCTCGTACAGGCCGTACTCTTTGGCGGACTGTGGCTCGTACTCTCCGGTCGTACGGGCTTCGAGGGCGTAACGCCCGCGACCGTGGCCATGGCGATTCCCGCGATCGTGCTCGCCAACCTCCTGCACTACCTGTTCGTTTGGACCCTGCATGTCATCGCCTTCTGGGCCGACAACGTGTGGAGTTTGCTGGTGGCCTGGCGGCACGCCGCGGCGCTACTCGGCGGGGCCATGATCCCTCTGACTCTCTTCCCCACGGGGATGCAGAGCACTCTCGAGTGGCTTCCGTTCCGGGCGCTGTTCGCCCTGCCGGTCGAGACGCTGCTGGGTCGCGTGACGTTCGAGGCGTGGGTTGACGGGATGCTCGTGGGCTGCGCGTGGCTGGTCGTAGCGGCCTTGCTGGCTCGCGCGGTGTGGCGTCGGGGTTGCCTGCAGTACAGCGGGATCGGCATATGAGCCGCTACTTGGTCCTGTACCTGCATTGCCTCCGGTTCTCATTCAGCCGCGCGATGGAGTTCCGCGTCGACTTCTTCTTCCGCGTGGGCATGGACGTGCTCTGGTATGCGGTCCATCTGGTGTTCTTTTGGGCGATCTACCAGCATGCGCCGCTCCTGGGCGGTTGGGACTTCGATCAGGCCCTTGTGTTCGCGGCGGGCCTCTTTGTGGCCGACGCCGTGCACATGACGCTGTTTTCGAACAATGCGTGGATGTTTCCGCTCCTCGTGAACCGCGGGGACCTGGATTACTACCTTGTGCGGCCTGTGTCGTCGCTGTTCTTTCTCTCGCTGCGCGAGTTCGCCGCCAACTCGTTCCTCAACCTAGTGATCGCCGTGGGCGTCTTGGCGTGGGCGCTGGCTCGTTACCCGGGCCCGCTGGAGGCCACTGCGGTGAGCGTGTACGTCGCCCTGCTCTTGCTGGGCTGCTTCATCACGTACTGCCTGCACTTCCTGTTCATGGTGCCGGTATTTTGGATGCACAACGCGGCCGGCCTTCGGGACACGTTCTACGGCCTGAACCGCTTCACGGCCCGCCCGGATGCCATCTACACGGGCTGGGTCCGGCGCGTTCTCACGACCCTGCTTCCTTACGCCATCCTGGTCTCGTTCCCCACGCGCGCACTCTTCGAGTCAGACGTCGGCGCGATCGCCGGGCACATGGGGCTCGTCGCGGCGGCGCTCTTCGCGCTCCTGCTCGTTGCTTGGCGCCGCGGGCTGCGCGCGTACTCCTCCGCCTCGTCCTAGCCTACCGCACTCCGCCCGGTACGATGCGACCATGGACGCGCACGAGATTACAACCCCTGCGGCGCTCGCAGCCGCACTCGAGGCTGAGCGGTTCCTGCTCCTCAAGCACAGCCACCGCTGCGAGATCAGCGTTCAGGCCTATCGCGAGATGGAACGCTTCCTAGCCCAGCACGCGGGGCTAGCCGCCGGCTGGATCGACGTCCGCGCCCATCGCCCCCTGGCGCAGCTCGTCACCGAGCACACGGGCATCGACCACGCCTCCCCGCAGGCGTTCTGGCTTGTCGGCGGCGAGGTCGTGTGGCACGCGAGTCACTTCGACATTACGAAGTCGGCGCTCGAAGCCGCGCAGCCGCCTCGCGCGCCGCGTACGTAAAGATCAGGTCCGCACCGGCGCGCTTGATGGCGAGCAGGCACTCATCCATCACGGCGTCGGCGTCGATCCAGCCCTGCGCGCCGGCGGCCATGACCATCGCGTACTCGCCGCTCACGTGGTACGCGGCCACGGGGACGTCGACCTCAGCTCGCACGTCGGCGATGACGTCGAGATAGGCCAGCGCCGGCTTCACCATGACGATGTCGGCACCTTCGCGGACGTCGAGCGACACCTCGCGTAGCGCCTCGCGCCGGTTCGCGGGATCCATTTGGTAGGTCTTCTTGTCGCCCTCGCGCGGCGCAGAGTCCAGCGCCGTGCGGAAGGGGCCGTAGAAGGCCGAGGCGTACTTCACGGCGTACGAGAGAATGCCCACGTCCTGGTGACCGGCTTCGTCGAGCACCTCGCGGATGTAGCCGATGCGCCCATCCATCATGTCGGACGGCGCGACGATGTCGGCGCCGGCATCTGCCTGACAGACCGCCATCTCGGCCAGAATCGGCAGCGTCTCGTCGTTGAGAATGACGCCGTCCTCGAGCACGCCGTCGTGGCCGTCGGTGGAGTACGGATCCATCGCGACGTCGGTGATGAGCACGAGCTCGGGCACCGCCAACTTGAGCCGCCGGATGGCGCGCTGCAGCAGGCCATCGGCCCGCCGGGACTCACTCGCTTGGGAATCCTTGCTAGCCGCGTCCAGCGCCGGAAAAAGCGCGATGGCGCGAATGCCCAGGTCGTAGGCAGCGCGTGCTTCCTCGACGAGCACGTCGGGGCTGTAGCGGGCACAGCCTGGCATGGCCTCGATCGGCTGCACTTCGCCTTCGCCCTCCACGACAAACACGGGCCAGACGAGGGCGCTCGGATCCAAGCGCGTTTCGCGCACCATGCGCCGCAGGCTCTCCGTGCGGCGGTTGCGGCGCGGACGTTCGTCGAGCGGATAGGCGTTCATGGCGTCTCTCATGCGGCGCTCACTCTACCCGCTCGCTCCACAGCCACGCGGCTCCGAACACCCCCGCGCTATCCCCCAGCGCATGGCGCAAGATCGGCGTATCCAGGCGGGCGTTGAACAGCACGGCCTCGACCGCCGCTCGCCCGAGCGTGGGCAGGTAGGGGTTGTTGGACATCCCCCCACCCAGGACGATCGCGTCCGGGTCCAGGATGTGGAGCAGGCGCGCCACACCCTCGCCGTAGAAGGCCAGATAGCGGTCGAGCGCCCGGCGTGCGGCCCGATCCCCCGTCTCGACCCGGCTGAGGATCTCGGCCGCGCCACGGGCCGTCCCCGCGAGTCGTTCGTAGTCGCGCTCGAAGGCGGGGCCCGAGAGTCGCGTCTCGACGCAGCCCCGCTGCCCGCAGTAGCACGGCGGAGCGGCCGGCGCTTCGGGATCGCGGTCGTCCAGCGGACTGTGCCCCCATTCGCCGGCGATGCCATGGGGCCCGGTGCGTGCGACTCCGTCGACGACCAAGCCACCGCCCACACCGGTTCCGAGGATGATGCCGAAGACGAGCTTGTGGCCCTGTGCGGCGCCGGCTCGAGCCTCGGCGACGGCGAAGCAGTTGGCATCGTTGGCGATGCGCACATCCTGACCCAAGCGCGCGACGAGATCTGCCCGCAGCGGTTGGCCGATGAGCGAGGTCGTGTTCGCGTTCTTCACGCGGCCACTGTGGGCGTCCACCGTGCCGGGAATGCCGACGCCGACCGTGGCAGGGCGTGTGGCCTCAACCTGCAGCAGCCCCACGAGGTCGGCGACGGCGGCCACAATCGCCTCGTAGCCGGCCGGGGTCGGAACCCGCCGGCGCGCGAGCACGGCCCCGGCCGCGTCGAGCAGCACGCCCTCGATCTTCGTGCCGCCGAGGTCGATGCCGATCTGCGCCATGCGCTCGACGGTAGCCGATGGCCGGGCGCTGCCACCCGAATGGCCTCTGGGCGGTGTCTGGATGCGCCCGCCGCGCCCGGGCTCATTAGACTCGGCCCCCCCCGGAGGAGTGCCCATGCGACGTCTCGCCCTGGCCCTGGTGGCCATCCTGGCCCTAATCCCCCCCGCTGCGCGCGCGGCTGACGAGGGCCGGTTGGTGCAGCTGCCCGAGAGCCTGGCCCTGACGCCCGACGGCTCGACCCTGGTGTTCTCGTGGCGCGGTGACCTCTGGCGGGTGGCCAGCACGGGCGGAGCCGCGCGCCGACTGACCACGCACCCGGCTCCTGACACGAGGCCGCACGTCTCGCCCGATGGCACGCGGATCGCGTTCGTCAGCACCCGCGCGGGAGGCGACCAGGTTCATGTGATGCCCCTGACCGGCGGCGAGCCGACCCAGATCACTACGCACTCGGAAGGCACGCGTGTCTATGGCTGGTTTCCCGACAGCAAGTCCGTGCTGACGCGCAGCTCGCGCGACCACGACTGGCGCGACGCCGACCGCCTCTTCCGCCAGCCGGTCGTGGCGGAGGCGCAACCGGAGCTCCTATTCGACGCGGCCTGCGGCCACGGCAGCGTGTCGCCCGACGGGAGCCTCATTGCCTTCACGCGCGAGGGCATGGGCTGGACGCGCAAGGGCTACCGGGGCGAGCGCGCCTCGCAGCTGTGGCTCTATGATCTGCGGGCCAAGACGTACCGCCGCCTCAGTGAGGGCCCGCACGGCGAGATGTGGCCGCTGTGGGGTCGCGACGGCGGCACGCTCCACTACGTCGGCGAGCAGGACGGCACGTGGAACCTCTGGACCCTCGACATTGCCTCGGGTCGCCGCACGCAGCTCACGCACCACACCGACGACGGCGTGAGCTGGCCGACCATCTCGGCGGACCTCACGACGATCGCGTACCGGCGCCTATTCGACGTGTACGTTGTTCGGCCAGGCACGAGCCGAGCGCCCGAACGTGTCGAGATTCGCGACATGGGCGATGCGTCGGTCGACCTCGTGGAGCGCCGCGTCACCACCCGCGCCACAGCTGCGGCCTTCAGCAACGACGCGCGCGAGATCGCCCTCATCGCTGACGGCGACGTGTGGGTGATGGACACCGAGCTCAAGGAGCCGCGCCGCGTAACCAACACGCCGCAGGAGGAGCGCCATCCGGTGTTCTCCGCCGACTTCACGAATCTCTGGGTCGTGAGCGATGCCGCGGGACAGGCGGATGTCTGGAAACTCTCGCGGGCTGAGGACGACAAGTACTGGTGGCAGAACGAGCAGTTCAAGGCCGAGCGGCTCACCAACGACGCGGCCACGGAGGACGAGCTGCGACTCACTCCGGATGGCAAGCGCCTTGCGTTCATCAAGGAAGGCAGCCTGTGGTCGATGGACCTAGATGGCAAAGATGTGCGCCGCCATGTGGAGTCGTTTCTGGGCGTCGAGTGGTGCTTCTCGCCGGACGGGACCTGGATCGCCTACGCTGCGCCGGATGAGGACTTCAATTGGGATGTGTGGCTCGTGCCGGCCGATGGCGCGACGCCGGCCGTGAACGTCTCGCAGCATCCCGACAACGATCAGCAGCCTGCGTGGTCGCCCGACGGCAAGGTCCTCGCGTTCACAGGGCGGCGCTGGAACGACGAGACCGACATTGCGTACGTCTGGTTGCGCGCGCAGGACGACGAGACCGATGGTCGCGACCGGGCGCTTGAGAAGGCGCTCGAGAAGATGAAGGGTCGGACTGCCAAGCCCACCCCGGGCAGCCCCACCCCGGGCAAGGACATCCCCGCCAAGGACGCGCCCTCCGCAGCCGAGGCCGCGACCGGTCCCGCCGGACGCTGGACCGGCCAACTACAAGGCCCGCCGCCCATTCCCGCGGAGGGCCTTGCGCTGGTGCTGGTGTTGACGCGGGCCGACGACGCCTGGACCTGCGCGATCGAGGTCGTCGGTCAGTTCTCGGGCACCGCGGAGACGTTCACGCTGGATGCCGATGCGGGGACGTTTGCGTTTGCCCTCACGACGCCGCTAGGCGCACTTGCGGGCGAGGGACGGATCGAGGGTGGCGCCCGCATGTCCGGCACGTGGCGCATCGAAGGCGTCATGGAGGGCACCTTCGAAGCCCGCCTAGAAGAGCCCGCCGCGACGGCAGCGGAGCCCACGCCTGCGGTCGAGGCCCCGAAGCCGACTGAGCCGCTGCACGTCGATTGGGAGGGCATCGCGGAGCGCGTGCGGCGGATCGCGATTCCCGGCGAAGCGGAGTCGGGTCTCTTCTGGTCGCACGACAGCAAGAAGCTGGCCTTTCGAGGTCGGACCGGCACCCAGGCCGGTCTGTACACCGTCGGGTTCCCGGACGAGCTGACGCCGAAATTCCTGACAGCGACTCCGCTCGCAGACCCGCGCTGGCTCAAGGAAGGCAATCAGATCGTTGGCTTGAGTGGAGGCGTACCCACCGCAATCGACGCGACGGGGAAGCCCACACCGTTTGCGTTCAGCGCCCGCAGCGAAGTGCTCCTTCCGGATCTGCACGCGGCCGTGTTCGAGCGCGTGTGGCGCATCATGGGCGAGACCTACTACGACGAGCGTATGGGCAATCGCGATTGGAACGCGCTGCGCACGAAGTACGGCGCGATGGCGGCACAATGTGCGACAGCCGACGAGGTGGAGCAGGTCGTGAACATGCTGCTCGGGGAGCTCAACGGATCGCACTTGGGGTTCAACGCGCAGGGACGGGCGTGGACACGGCCGGGGTGGAGCGACGTCACGGGCCACCTCGGGTGTCGCTTTGACGAGGCATTCGAAGGACCCGGACTGCGCGTGCGCGACGTGATCACGGGCACGCCCGCTGATCAGCAGCGTACGCGCCTGGTGGCCGGCGAGGTGATTCTCACCATCGACGCTCGACCGGTCGGGCCCGCGACCGACATCGACCGCCTGCTCACCGGCAACCCGGCGCGTGATGTGCAACTACGCGTGCGCGCCGCCGACGGCGAGGTGCGGAGTGTGACGCTCCGTCCCACGACGTACGGTGATGTGCGTGCCAAGCTCTACGCGGACGAACTGCAGCGCACACGCCGCGCCATTGACGAGCGGTCGCAGGGCACCGTCGGCTATCTGCACGTGCGGAGCATGAACTGGCCGAGTTTCTTGCGCTTCGAGGAGGATCTCTACAAGGCGGGCCACGGCAAAGACGCGCTCGTCATCGATGTGCGCGACAACGGGGGCGGGTTCACCACGGATCACCTCCTGACCTGCCTCACCCAGCCACGGCATGCGATCACGGTGCCGCGCCGCGGTGCGCCGGGCTACCCGCACGACCGAATGGTGTACGCACCCTGGCACAAGCCTGTGGTCGTGCTCTGCAATCAGAACAGCTTCAGCAACGCGGAGATCTTCGCGCACGCCATCAAGACGCTGGGCCGCGGCACCGTGGTCGGCGTGACCACGGCCGGCGGCGTCATCAGCACCGGGGCGACCTCGGTGATGGGCTTCGGCTCTCTGCGTCTTCCGTTTCGTGGCTGGTTCCTGCTCGGTGACGGTGAGGACATGGAGCTGAACGGCTGCGTCCCCCACCACGTGCTGTGGCCGGAGCCGGCGGATCATGCCGTGGGCCGGGATCGCCAAGCCGAGAAGGCGGTGGACGTAGCGCTGGAGGCGATCTCGGCCTGGAAGGCCCGCCCGCAGCCCGTGCTGCGACGCGCGAGTCAGCGTCCCGGGTTCAGCCGCAACTAGTGTGGTAAGCGCGAAGTTCCGTTGCATCTCGGAGGTGCGGCGGACTGGGCTGGGGCGATCAGGCTCCCAGGCGCGGCAAAGCCGCGCTTGACTCCCTGCGAACTACGCGCGCGAGCTGGCGCGGGTCACTACTAGAGGAAGGTCGCGATCGCTCGGAGGGGCTTGCGACCAATCGCCGGGACCGTCGCTTCGGGTGCCGGGTAGCCGACGACGAGCAGGACGAACGGTCGCTCGTGTTCGCCCCGCCCCAGGAGGTCGCGCAGGAAGCCCATCGGACTCGGCGTGTGCGTGAGCGTCGCAAGTCCGGCGTGGTGCAGCGCCGCGATCAGCAAGCCCGTTGCGAGGCCCACGGACTCGTCCACGTAGTAGCGCTTGAGTTTGCGTCCATCGGGTCCGAGCCCGTATCGCTCCCCAAACACAGCAATGAGCGCGGGCGCTGTTTCGAGGAACGGCTTCTGGTCGTCGGTCCCCAGCGGCGCCAGCGCCTCAAGCCACTCAGCCGGCGCGCGGCCACCGTAGAAGGAGCGCTCCTCCTCCTCCGCCGCGGCACGGATGCGGCGCTTGCGGTCCGCGTCCGTCACCACGACGAAGTGCCAGGGCTGCAGGTTGGCGCCGCTTGGGGCGCTCCCGGCAGCGCGCAGGCACGCCTCGAGCACCCCGGGCGGGATCGGCCGGTCGGCGAACTGGCGTACCGTTCGGCGGCGCCCCATTTCGCTCGCAAACGCCTCGGCGCGAGTCCGCATGACCTCAGGGGGGTGCTCGACCCAGCTCAGGGGAACGTGCGCGGGGTGGTTCGAGTCGGGCGGCGGCATGCGGCCTCCGGGCGGAAGGTGGGTTCAGCAAGGGACTTGCGCGGAATCATGCCGCGCTCGCTATGATCTCACGATGGATCTTGGCCGCACCCAGACCCTTATTGTCCGCGCTTTGACGTCGCGGGAGGAGTCTGACTTCGGCGACATGCTGGAGTATCTGCGGCCGCGCCTTGTCCTGTGGGCCACGAGTCGCCTCTCCCCGGGCCTGCGCGCCCGCTTGGAGCCCGATGACGTGGCCCAGGAGACCCTGCTCGCGGTCCACAAGAGCCTCGAGGGCTTCCAGGGCGACAATCACCGGGCGTTTCTCGCGTGGGTCTTCAAGATCGCCGAGAACCGGATCCGCGACCTCGCCGACCACCACGGGGCCCAGAAACGCCAGAAGATCCAGCCCCTGAGCTTCAGCCAGACCTCGCCCTCCACCACGATCTCGCGCAGCGAGCAAGTCGAGCGCGTCTCGGCAGGCCTGGACGCCCTCAGCCCGGAGTACGCGGAGGTCATCCGGCTGCGGCGCTTTGAGGAACTCAGCGTCGCGGAGATCGCGGAACTCAAGGACAAGACCCCCAACGCCATCCGCATCCTGTACTGCCGCGCCCTGAAGGCCCTCAAGGAGGCCCTCGAGGCAAATGGGGCGACACCATGAAACGGCCTCCCCCGGATCCCGCTTCAGGCGCTGGAATGACCCAAGAACAACAAGACGCCATCCTCGCCGAGGCCCTAGAGGACTACCACCGTCAGCGCGCCCGCGGGGAGCGCCCGGACGAGGTGGTTTTCCAGAAGCGACTCGGTGACCTCTATCCAGAGTTCGCCGCCCTCGTGGCGGCGGAGACGCTCATCGACGAGGCACTGGAGCCCACGGGAGAGGCGGCGCACCTGCCGATCGCCTGGGGCTCCTACACGCTCCTCCGGGAGATCGCGCGCGGCGCGGCCGGCGTGGTCTACGAGGCGATCCACCGCAAGCTCGGCCGCAAGGTGGCCCTGAAGGTCTTGCGCACGGGCGTCGACACCGACGCCAACGCCCGCGAGCGCTTCCAGCGGGAGGCGCAGGCTTTGGCCCAGGTCAAGCACGACCACATTGTCGAGATCTACGAGTTCGGAGAGGTGGACGGCCGCCCCTACTACGCCATGAGCCTGGTCGATGGTCCGACGCTGGCTGACCTGGTGAAGCAGGATCGCCTGCCTGACCCGGCCACGCTTTGCCGGGGCCTCGCGGGCGTCGCCGACGCCCTGGTCACCCTGCACGCGGCTGGCATCATCCACCGTGACGTCAAGCCCTCCAACATCATGGTCGACTCGCAGGGCCGCTACATGCTGGCCGACTTCGGCCTCGCCCGCAGCGCGATGTCGACCACCATGACGCGCTCGGGCGATGCGCTCGGGACGCCGCTCTACATGAGCCCCGAGCAGATGCTGGGCAACCGCAGCGGCATCGAAGAGCGCACGGATGTCTACGGCCTCGGCGCCACCATGTACCAGTTGCTCACCGGCGCGCCGCCGTTCCGCACCGACAACCTGCATGCCCTCATGCGGATGGTGCTGAAGGAGCGTCCGGAGCACCCCCGGTCCATCGCGCCCGATCTACCCCCGGGCTGTTCGCGCATCGCGCTCCAGTGCCTCGAGAAGGACGCCCGCGACCGCTACGGCTCAGCCGCAGAGCTGCGCGACGATCTGCTGCGGTTCGCCGACGGTGCCCGCGTCAGCGGCCGTCCGCTGACCATGACCCAGCGCGGCTTGCGGGCCGTGCGGCGGCATCCCGTGCTCGCCCTCGCGGCCTGCGTGCTTGTGGCGCTGGGTATCACCTGGGCAGCGCAGCCGAACGACCCCATCCAACTGCGCGTAACGACCACGCCGATTGCGGATATCGAGATCGTGGGCGATCCGCGGCGCTTCCGTAGTCCGCTCGAGATCGACCTCCCCTCGGACCGCGACTACACCGTGTTTGTGCACTCCCCCGACCCGGCCATCATCTCCCCCGGACGCCTCACGGTGAAGGGTGAGCCGGGCTTGGTGAAGGAGAGCGTGCTGCTGCGCGCGCTCAACCTCGAAGGGCACCTGTACATCGACCGCGAGAACGCGAAGCTACGAGCCGCCGGCTACACAAGCGCCGGCCAGGAGCGCGGTCATCGTGCCGAGTTCGTCTTCGAGAACCGCTACCCCCGCGGCCCCGTGCGAAGCTCCGACCTCGCTGCGTGGAGTGTGGCCGTTGGGACAGGGTTTGCCGAACGGTTCCCTGCTGGTGCTCGACTCGTGTTTGATTCGGGTGAGCACCGTCTCCACGACGAGGCTTTCCCGGAGCCTGAGCGGAGCGCGCTTAGCGGCGCCATTCCGCAGACTGTGCTCGACGCCTTGAAGCCCGGGATGACCGTCACCTGGGGTCTGGCCCGTGCCGCGGGCGAGCCCATCCAAGACGACTTCAGCGCCTCGTTCGAGGTCGTGGAGCGCGACGTCGGGGACGTGCTTGAGCGCATCGAGCAAGCGGTGGCCTCCATGCCGGAGAGCAGTCGCGCCGTCGCGCGAGCCACGCTGCGGGGCGAGGTCTTCTTGCACCAGGGCCTCCCGGCGGCCGCCTGGGAGAGCGTGGACGCCTTCGTAACTGGCGACCGCCTGCTGCGCTTGGAGAACGGTGAGGCGTCGATTCAGAGCGCCGTCGACACGATCGCGGTCAAGCGCGAAGCGGTGATCGCACTCTTCCCGGGGACCAAGGCGCGCAGCGCCAGCGAGGCCTGGCGGGAGGTGGCGGAGGATATCGGGCTGTACAGCGACTCTGCCTGGGCCGCTTACCGCGATCGCCTCGAGAGGAAGTAGCCCGCAGGAATGCGCGCTGCACGGCGGCGGAAGTTCCGGCGGGACGCCCGACGCCGCTCCGGGCATGATCTGGGCCCATGGCCGCCCCCGTCTACACCCTCGGCATCAACGCGTACGACCACGACGTGAGCGCAGCGCTCGCGCAGGACGGCGAGATCGTCGTCGCGATCAACAAGGAACGCATCACCCGGGTCAAGCATGACACGGGATTCTACAGCGATCCCGTCGCCTACTGCCTGCTCGCGGCGGGCATCACACTGGACGACGTCGCCTTTGTCGTCCGCAACAGCTACCTGCTCCCCGTGCAGGAACTCGAGGCCGTCTTCCGCAGCTACGCCAGCTCGAAGATCATGACGGCCCGCGACCGCGCGCAGGCTGAGCGCTCAGTCCTGTACTGCGGTGACGATCCGCGCGTGGTCGACATCAGCCATCACTTGGCGCACGCCTACAGCGCGTTTGCCGCCTCACCGTTCGCGCGCGGCGCCGTCATGGTGACCGACGGCGTGGGGAGCCACCGCGAGGATGTCGTGGAGTCCGTGCCCCCCCACTGCGATGCGGTGCCGCTCGCGCGGGAGTCGGAGTCGTACTACGCGTTCGAAGGCAAGCAGCTGCGCACGATTCGCAAGGCCTGGTTGGCACCTACGAAGAGCCTCGTCAACGACGACTTCTTCATGATGGCGGGGCTCGGTGCTCTCTACAGTCGCGTTTCGTCCTACATCTTCGGTCACTGGAACCGCTGCGGGGAGGTCATGGGCCTCGCGCCCTATGGCCGGCAGACGATGGAGCCGCTCGTCGAGCTCGAGGGGGACGACTTGCGGCTGCGCCCCTGGGGCCCTGATCTGTGCCACCCCTACGAGGGCGGCAACGATCACACTTGGAAGCACAGCCCCCATCGGCGGCACTGGGAAGATCTCGCCTGGCGCATCCAAGAGGACACCGAGCGCGTGCTCGTTCGGCGCGCACAGCGCTTGCATGAAGAGGTCGGCGGCAGGGACCTCACGCTGGCGGGCGGTGTAGCCCTGAACTGCGTGGCCAACGGCAAGATCCTGGCTGAGACCCCGTTCGAGCGCATCTTTGTGCAGCCTGCGGCCGGCGACGACGGCATCGCCATCGGCTGCGCGCTCTACGGCTGGCTTGAGCTGCATGGAGGCGAGCGGCGCGCGCCCATGACGCACGCCTTCCTCGGCATGACGTATCCCCCGGAGCGAATCGAGCGCGCGGCGACGCGGCCTCTGGTCCGCATGACCGCGCAGCGTCGGCGCGGTGCTGAGGTCATCGAAGCCGTCGCCGATCTGCTCGCCGCCGGGCGCGTCGTTGGCTGGTTCGACGGTGGCAGCGAGTTCGGTCCCCGGGCGCTCGGGCACCGGAGCATTCTCGCGGACCCGCGTAAGGCGGCCATGCGCGACCACATCAACATCCGCGTGAAGAACCGCCAAGAGTTCCGCCCCTTCGCCCCGGCTGTGCTCGCCGAGCATGCGCACGAGTGGTTTGTGAGCGCGCACGAGAGCCCGTTCATGCTGCTGGCCACCGACGTGCGGCCTGAGAAGCGTGCGGAAATCGCCGCCGTTACGCATGTGGACGGCACGGCGCGGGTCCAGACCGTGCACCGCGCGACGAATCCCAGGCTGCATGCCCTGATCTCGGCGTTTGCTGCGCGTACGGGCGTGCCGATCTTGCTGAATACGTCATTCAACGATCGCGGCGAGCCCGTCGTGGAGACGCCCGGCGATGCGGTCGACACCTTCCTTGCGACGGAGTTGGACGCGCTGTGTCTGCAGGACATCCTGCTGGTCAAGCGCGCCCTGCACCGCACGCTGCGCCCCCTGCTCAGGCGTTACAAGGGCTTTCGCCAAGGCATGCGCCACGATGCGCTCCGCAAAGCCGCGGCCCTCCACGTCCTTTCGCAGGAATAGCGCTACGCCAGATCGAACAGCAGCAGCTCGGCACCGTCGAGCGCCTCGAGGGCCAGCTTCTTCTCGCCGTGGATCGCCGCGCCGTCGCCCTCCTCAAGCACCTGCTCGCCTAGGCGGACCCGGCCGCGCGCAATCTGGATCCACACATGGCGCCCCGTGGCCGGCGCGTACACGAGCTTCTTGTCCTTCTCGAGAACCGTGGCGTAGAGCCGCGCGTCTTGGTGGATCGTGACCGAGCCGTCGGCCCCATCGGGCGAGGCCACGAGGGCCAGCCGGTTACGACGGGTTTCCGGCGCGAACGTCTTGTCCTCGTAGCTGGGCTTGTGGCCGCGCTTGTCCGGCAGCAGCCAGATCTGCATGAGGTGCACCGGCTCCTTCGCCGACGCATTGAACTCGCTGTGCCGAATCCCGCGTCCGGCGCTCATGCGCTGCACTTGCCACGGACGAATCACGCCCTTGTTGCCAACGCTGTCGGCGTGCCGCAGCGCGCCCTCGAGGACGTAGGTGATGATCTCCATGTCCTCGTGGGGATGCATCCCGAACCCCTTGGCGGGCTGGATCCAGTCCTCATTCAAGACGCGCAGATGGCGAAAGCCCATCCAGCGGGCGTCGTGGTAACTGCCGAAGCTGAAGGTGTGGCGGGCTGACAGCCAGCCGAAGTCTCGGTGGCCGCGGTCTCGGGAGCGTCTGATCGTGATCATCGGATGTCCTCCGCGCCTACCGACGCGTCGGCCATGATACTTGTTTCAACATGCTTTGCGAGATGCGCGTTGCCTCCATCTGGCCTTAGCGGCGGCGGAGCGGCGGCGGAGCAACCGAGACGCGCTTGCCGCCCTTGGCGGACAGGGCCCAATAGGCCTCGCCTGCCCGCCAGACGAGCCGGTCATCGTGATCGTCGAACGCGAACGCGCCAGCCTCAGGCAACTGCGGCGCCGAGCCCTCCAGGGCGCGCCCGGCGGCATCGACGGCCTCCAGAAGACCCTGCTTGGTCTCCAGCCACGCGTGGTGCCGGCCAACGTGCACGATGCGCTCATAGGTCGTCTGGCCGGGGGCGTTGCGGAAGGAGCGACCCACCAGGCGGCGCAGCTTGCCGCCCGGCGACAGGGCGAAGACGCCCGCATCTCCCGCGAGCACCTGACGTACGTTCCAGAATTCCCGGCTCAGCTCGGGGCGACCCACGCCGCCGCGGAGGTCAATCTCATAGACCTCGCACACGGGCATCTTCTCGCCCTTGCGCTCACCGCCCTGGTGGTAGCCGCCGCTGCCCGGCCTGCGGCTTGTCAC
This sequence comes from Planctomycetota bacterium, assembly GCA_027625315.1. Lineage (GTDB taxonomy): Bacteria > Planctomycetota > PLA2 > PLA2 > JAEUHO01 > JAHEIK01. The sequence goes on along the minus strand of JAQBWE010000001.1, from coordinate 21,100 downwards.
CAGTGCCGTGGTGCGATCGGGGAACGCGATCGCCAAGTTGTCGCGCTCCGTTGCCGCGAGCAGCAATGTCACCTTTTGGAGTCTCGGATCGACGAGATACAGCCCCTCAGAGCCCAGCGCGAAGATGGCGCCGGTCGGGGACACGCGGATGTCGTCGAGGTGTAGTGCAGGGCTCAGGCGCGCGACGCGTGCCCAAGGATCCTCACCTGTCGGCACGAGCCGCCACAGCTCGCGCGAACCCTCCACGGAACCCGGCGCGATCGCGTAGATAGCGCTGTCGGTCGGGAAGACGGCCTCCATTTCGGTGCCCAAGAAGCGCTCGATGCCGTCGGGATCACGCGCCATCAGCTCGCCCCGCCGTAGCAGGTAGACGACGCCAGCATGCGCCGCGACCGCGGAACCTCCGACGAACCGGCGCGTGGACGCCGCCGAACGCGCGGCCGCGGAAGCGTCTACCGGCTGGAACTGCCAGATGGCGCGATTCACGACGCCTTGGCGTGCGGTCGGGTTGTCGGCCCACCAGCGCAGCGCTTGAACCCGGACGCCCTCGAGAGCCTCAAGCGCCACGGTGAATCGCTGGGTGGACGGCGCGGGCTTGCCGGCGTCACAACAACACGTGTTCACGTGCACCACCTGCTCTTCTCCGGCCTCGAGGCCGATGATGACGGTGCCCGGCGGGGTCTCCGGGGGCCGGCGGTGCTGAGGTCCGAGCTTCTTCTCCCGCGGGGTGACGACGGGCCCGAGCCCCAGGCGTTGGCAAGAGCCGCGCTCCTCGGGTTCGAGATGCGAGCCACAGATGTCGACCCGGAGGGGTTCTTCTCCGAGATTGCGCACGCGCAGGCGGACGCTCTTGTACGAGCCCGGGTCGAATCCTTCGGCAGCCACCAGACCCCGCCGAGCGGCTTCGCGCAGCGTCATGACGGCGGGCAGCGTAGGAGCCTCGCGGGCTCCGGCGTGGGTGGGGCTCTCCAGCGCCTCCCGCCACGGGCCGAGTTCCCCCGCGCTCGCCGGCAAGGCCAGGGCGAGCAACAGGCAGGCGACGGGGCCGAGGAACACGGCGCGGCCAGCATGGAATGGATTCATGGCGTCTCCCGTCCCCATGAGAACGACGATCGCCGGGCCGTGCAGGTCCAAAGTCCGTTCCACTGACGATCAAAAGAGTCCAGCCGCTCCGGCTCCAAAGAGCCCAGCCTCGATGGCTCCAAAAATGAAAGTGCCGGGCCTCCCCCGCATTTGGAGACCCGGCGACCAGAGGGCCGTGCGCCCGGAACGCCCGGGGCACGGTCTCGTGGCACCTCCTGAAACGTCGATGGAGGACGCTCGCAGCGGATCATCTTCCGCAGAGCCATGCACCCGGGGCCATGGTCACGGCGTTAGCATGCAGGCATGAGTCGCGCCGGCCTCGTCCTCTTGCTTGCGGTCTGCCTTCTGGTGGCGGCGCCCCAGCCCGTGGGCGCGGAGCCCCCGGATCGGGAGGCTCGCATCGCCCGCTTGGTCGCGGATCTCGACGAGTTCGGCACCGCTTGCCAAGCGGCCAAGCTGTTCAAGGAGCGCAACGAGACCTACGAGTTGCTGCTTCGGTTCGCGCCCGATCACCCCGACGCGCGCAAGTGGCTCAAGTTCAAGCGGACGCGCGAGGGCGCCTGGGAACGGCCTGCCGGCTACAAACCGCCGCGCAACATGAAGACGGTGAGCGCCGAGATCGTCGCGAGTCGCGAGGCCTACGGCAACCGCTTCGCCGACGACACGCTGGCGTGGATCGCCGCACGCGAGCCGGCCCTGACTGCGGCCCTCCGCGCGACCTTGCTCCAGGAGGTGGCGCTCGTGGCGCCGCACCGCGCCGACGTGCGCGAGTTGCATGGGGAGGTGCAGACGGCGGAGGGTCCGTGGATCCTGCGCGAGAGCCTCAAGGCGGCAACGCGACGCGGGGCGCTTAAGCAGGCCGCCGCCGACGCGCTCGCCGACGCGCCTGCGGCGAGGGAGGATCGCCCCAATCGCACCGAGAACGCCACGCGAATCGCCTGGAAGACCATCCTGCAGGGCGCCCGCGTACGCGTGGTCGGCACGGTTGAAGCCGCCGAAGCCAGTCGCGCGCACGGCATCGCCACCGCCGCATTCCCGCTGTTCGAAGCCGCCTACGGCAATCCTGTGCCTGAGATGCCCAACTATGTGTTCATGCTGGTGTGCACGGACACGGAACGCGACACGCTGCTCGAGAGTCATCCGGCCAGCACGGCAGAGTTTCGGGCGTTTGCCAAGAACCTGGCCTCGGGCTGGTTTCCAAAGACCACCACGGCCTACGCCCGAAGCGCCGAAGCCGCTCGCCGACTCGAGTGGGTCGGTCGCCAGACGATGGGCTCACTCCTGCGCCGGCGCTTCAGTGTCCGCACGGCGCAAGGCTGGGCCTTTGAGGGGTTCGGGCTCTATCTCGGGCACCTGTTGACGGGCGAGCGCCAGACGTTCTACGTTCGACGCACGCAGTACGACGGCAGCACCGATCGCGATGGCGACCTCTGGGAGAAGCTCACGGCTGAGGGTGCGGACTGGCGCGCTCTGGGCCGCACCTTGCTCGCTGGTCCTCGGGCCCCGGACTTGCGGTTGCTCCTCGGCAAAGAAGTCAACCAGATGGACACCGAGGACCTACTGGCCAGCTTCCTGTTGGCCGCCTACATCCTTGAGGGCCGTCCCGAGCAGGTGGCCGCAGTCCTTGAGGCCGTGGGTGCGGGCAAACGTGCCGACGAGATCGTCGAGGGCGCACTCGGGCTCGACATGGCGTCGCTCGAGCTGCGCCTGCGCCGCTGGCTCGACGAAACGAAGTAGGTCAGCCGCCGAACTTCAGCCAGAGACGCTCGAACTCTTCTTGAAACGCGCGCACGAGGCCAGGCTCCGTCGTCAGAAGCAGATTCTCGTAGTTCGAGTCCGTGGCTGCGCGCGTCCAATTGAAACTCCCGGTCAACAATCGCCGACGGTCGAACACACAGAACTTGTGATGCATGTGCGCGGGCGACGCGTCGGCCACAACGCGCAGTCCCGCGGTCCGTAGGCGCTCGACATCCGATCCAAGGTCGCCGGCCTTCGCATCGTCGGTGATGACCCGCACTTGCACGCCCCGCCGAGCGAGCCCGGCCAAGCCGTCGCTCAGGCGGTCGTCGGTCAAGATGAACACGCAGATGTCGGCCGACAAACGCGCGCGCCGCATCTCCTGAACGAGCGCCCGCAGCGGCTGATCGCCCGGGCCGAACCAGGCCTGACTCTCTACCGCCAGCGGTGCGACCTCAGGCCCTGCCCGGGCAATGACCCCGAGCACGTCTCCGAGCCAATCGAGCGCGGCGCTCGCGGCCGGCGAGTCCAGCGCTTCGCGTGCAAGCCGAAACGCCTCGCCCCGCAGAAGCGCGCGTGCGTGGTCGTCGAGGTCCGCTGCTCCGAGCAGGGCGCCCAGGGCCTTGCGCTCGCCACGGGAGAGGCGCGCGTCCTCCGCGCTTGCCCGCAAGGCGTCGATCCACTGCTCTAGTCCGCCGCGCGCCTCACTCATGGGCGCATTGTGCGTCGCGGCGCCGCCTTGCTCAACCTGTGCTCATCACGGCGGCGATGGCCGGGAGCACAACGCCGGCGGGGCCGCGCAACGACCAGCGCACGTGCGGGCTCAAGTCCGTTTCCTCGGGGTTCACCTCGATCGTCGGGCGCCCCGCGCGCGCCGCGCGCAGGACCGGCTCCACGATGTACGGGAACGCGGCCGAAGTGCCTGCGATGAGGAGGAGCTCCGGCGGATCCTCATAGAACTCCGCGAGCATCTGTTCGACCTTCGCGGTTGGCAGGATCTCCCCGAACAGCACGACGTCCGGACGAAGCCCCGCCCCGCACGCCGGACAGGGGGGCGTCGCCTGCAGGCCCTGCAGGGTCTCCGGCGCGAGCTCGCCGCGGTAGCCGCAACTCTCACAGCGCACGTCACGTACGTCGCCGTGGATGTCGATTCGGTTGCGAGAGCCCGCCAGGCGGTGCAGGCCGTCCATGTTCTGGCTCAGCAAGATGAAGCGATCAAGTGCCTGCTCCAGCCCGACCAGCGCCGTGTGCGCTGCGCCGGGCTGTGCCGCCAAGGCGCGACGCGCGAGATCCGCCACGACCCGCCACGTGCGATCCGGATCGCGCCGCAGTGTCGGGGCGCTCAGGGCCTCGACCGTTCGCTCGCCCTCGCCCTCGTCGTCGTAGAGCCCCCCGCGACCGCGGTAGGTCTGGATGCCGCTCTCCGCGGAGACGCCGGCCCCGGTGATGACGCCGATGGACTTCACCGTGCGCAGGTAGGCCAGTAGGTCGGCGGGCAAGGCGAACGGCGCAGCGCTCATGCTCTCAGTAACCCCTGGCAAGATCGACCCGCTGAGGGACCGGCTGGCCTTCCACGGCGGCGCGCAACAGCCGCGCGAGGGCTGCCGCGCGCATCTCCTCCGAGTCCACCGTCCGCCCGGCCCGGTGCGGACTCAGCACAACATTCTCGAGTTCATGAAACGGCATGCTCGCGGGCAGCGTGGCGCCTCGCTCGCTCTCCTTCGCCGGGTACCGGTACCACACGTCCAGGCCAGCCCCCGCCATGCGGCCCTCAGCCAGGGCGCCGTATAGCGCGAACTCATTCACGATCCGACCGCGTCCCACGTTGACGAGATGCGCGCCGGGGCGCAGCAACGCGAGTCGGCGTGCGTCGAGCAGATCCTCGGTCTCGCTCGTCAGCGGCAGGCACACAAGCACCGCGTCGGCCTCCGGCAGGAGCGCGTCCAGAGCACTCGGCGGCGCCAGCGCGACCATGCCGTGCCGGTCGCCGTCGGCCGCCCCGCGGCGAACCGCAGACACGCGCATCGCTAGCCCCAGCAGCGCGCGCGCGACACGCTGTCCGATGGCGCCGTAGCCGAGCACAAGAGCATGCCGGCCCGCCAGCGTCGGCGCCCTCGCCTGCGCGTGGCGACCGTGCCAGACGCCTGCCCGCAGCTCGCGGTCGTGCGGGACGATGCCCTTGACGGAGGCTAAGAGCAGCCCGACGGCGAGCTCGGCCGCAGCCGGCGCATTGTGATGGAGGTTGTGGAGGGCGAGCTCCGGGCGCGCCGCGAGGACCTCGAGCGTGCGCCGCGGAACCCCGGCGTAGGGCACGATCACACGCTCGAGGCGCGGACAGGCGGCCAGCATGGACGTGGTGGGCACGCCGCAAACGAGCACCTGGGTCTCCGGGGCGCGGGCCCCCACTTCAAGCCCGACACCAGCAGGCAGCCGTACCCGCAGCGCCTCGACGAAAGCATGCTCCGCCTGGGCCTCCGGCGGGATCCAGACGACGAGCGGCTGCAAGGAAACGTTACGTAGCGTCGCCCGATTTCGGGCGGCCGCCCTTGCTCGGCGGCGGCGTGTCTTCGCCGGCCATCTTCTTCTCGACGGCGTCGTCCACGAGCTTGCCGAAGAACTCCGGCATCTCCACGCCGCCGATGTCGCGCATCATGTGCAGCATCGGAGGCAGCGCGCCCGCCATGCTGGAGAGGAAGTTCGACGTGGCGCTGCCGCCCTTGGCGTCCTTGCCGCCGTCCCACACGACAACCTTGTCGAACTTGATGTTCGAGATCGCCTTGGCCGCATTCTCCGAGAGGCGCTCGAGCTTCTCGAGCATGAGCATCTGGAAGGCCGCTTGGGGGGTCTCGCAGGCTCGGACGATCTCCCCGAAGCCTTGACCCTTTTTGGCCAGGATCTCGTACTGACCCCGCGCCTCAGCTTCCAAGCGTGCGTAGATGGCCTTGGCATCGCCTTCGGCCTCGATCCGGCGGCGCTCCGCCTCGGCTTCGGCTTCGACGACGACCCGCGCCTTCTGGGCCAGCGCGGGCGCTACGAGGTCGGCCATCTTCTCCTGCTCGACCTTGGCGGCTTCGGCCTTCGCGGCCTCGGCCTGCGCGATGTACTGCGCTTTGAGCACGTCCGCCTCGGCGACACGCTTGCGCGTCTCACCTTGCTGGTACGCCTCGGCCCGCTCGACCTGGAGAGTGGCCTCGGCCTTGGCGATCTTCGCCTTGCTCTGGTTCTCGCCTTCGACGGCCCGCGCGTCGGCGTCCGCCACGCGGATACGCTTCTCGCGCTCGGCGTCAGCGACCTCGGAGTCCCGCTGGAAGCCCGCGGTCTGCTCACCAATCTTCGTTTCCTTGTCGAGGATGGCGACCTGCACGAGGCGCTCCTTGTCGGCGGACTTGGTGCCGATATCGCGCTCCTTGTGCGCGTTCGCGACCTCGACCTCACGGCTCCGGTTGGCCTGCGCAACGCCGACGGCGCCCTTCCTCTCCTGGTCGGCCACGTCGATCTCGGCCTGCTGGATGGCCGTCGCGGCCGCCTTGCGGCCGATCGCCTCGATGTAGCCGGACTCGTCCGTGATGTCCGTGATGTTCACGTTGATGAGCACGAGGCCGATCTTCTTCAGTTCGGGCTCGAGCGACTGCTGAATCCGCTCGAGGAACGAATCGCGGTCGCGATTGATCTCCTCAATGCGCATGGAGGCGATCACCTGGCGCAGCTGGCCAAAGATGATGTCGCGCGCCTGGCTCTGGACGTCCTGCTCGCGCAAGCCCAGCAAACGCACGGAGGCGTTGTTCATCGCGGCCGGCTCGGTGCCGATGGCGACGGTGAAGACGCTAGGCACGTTGACGCGGATGTTCTCGATGGACAGCGCGCCGCGGAGCGGAATCTCAATCTGAATGGGCTCCAGGTCGAGATAGTCGTAGTCCTGGATGAGCGGCCAGATGAACGCGCCGCCGCCGTGGATGCACTTGCTCGCACCGCCGCCGCCGACCTTGCCGTAGACGACAAGGATCTTGTTGGAGGGGCAGCGCTTGTAGCGCTTGACGAGCAACAGCAGCAGGCTGAAGCCCATCAGGATCGCAAAGACGGCCCCGATGACCTTGGGGTCATCCATGGCAGCGAGGTGGGTCAAGAGGAGTCGGCTCACGTAGGATCCTTCCGTAAGGCGCGGCCTGAGGCCGCAATCTAGCGAAGTAGTTGAAGTTAGATGGTGGCGACCTTGAGGGTCTCCGCGCCAACAATCTCGATCACCTTGACCATCTTGCCGGTCGGAATGGGTTCGCCATCGGTCACGGCGTCAAGCTCGACAGTACGACCCTGGACTTCGATGGTCACTTTGCCGCGACCCTCGCCGTGGCCAGGAATGCGCAGATACACCTGGCCCTTGTGGCCCAGAGCGTTGCTCACGACCAGCGAGCCCGAAGAGCCCAGGTTGTGCAGCATCCGCATGAGAAACGCGACAACGATCATCGCGCTGAGGCCCGCGAGGATCGAGATCGCCAGGCGCTGGAAGTCGGAGTAGCCAGCGTCCTCGAGGCTGAGGCCTGTCAGGCCGAAGATGCCGGCGAACGCGACGATGGCCTTGAACGAGAGAATGCCGAAGAAGACATTCCCCTGGGTTCCATGGGCCGGATCGCCCGCGTCCATGTGGGCGTCGGTGTCCACATTCGGGCCGCTGGAATCCATCTCGTGGTCGCCGCCCAGGCCCAGCACCTGCAGGATCACTTGGATCACAAGCAGCGTGCACCCGACCAGCGCGGTCCAGAAGTAGACGGCGTGCTCCATACCGGTGGCCTCCCTTTGCAGCCCGAGGCATCAAGCGCCGTGCCGGGACAGCGGCGCCTACCGCGGAGCCCGATTGTGCCGCCGCGCGCCGCCCCGATCAAGGCGCCGACCGCCCGGCGGCGTCCCCACAGGCGAAACAAATCGTGCAATGCGAAACGATGTGTGCGATCGGCTGCCCAGGGCTAACGGTCGCCCTCTTCCGCCTCGCCGCCGATCCGCTCCAAGGCTGCCCGCGCGGCGCTCCGCACGACCTCGTCCTGATGGCTGAGGAGCGACTGGAGCTGATCCCGGGCCGGTGCACCCGCCGTGCCAAGCCGCGCGAGGCCGCGCGCCGCCAATCTCACCGCGTCGGTGTCCTCGTTTTGCAGTGCCGCGAGGAGCACGGCGACGGTGGGCTCTACGGGCTCCTCGAGTTCCCAGAGTTTCAGGGCCGCCTGCACCTGCAGGGTTGCCTCCGGCCGCGCCAGCACCTCCCGCAGCAGAGGAATCGCCGCCACGCCGATGAGCCGCAGCGACCACAACAGCGAGGCGGCCTGCTCCGGCCCTGCGCTGGGCAGCACGGCTCGGATTGCGGGCAGCGCCGACGGGCCGATATCCCCCACCGCATTCGCCGCCGTACCCCGCACCAATGCGTTGGGGTCAGCGAGCATACGCAGCATCGTGGGTACGTCCGGCGCGGCGTACTCACCGGCTCGGCCGAGAGCCATCACGGCATACATACGGACCTCGTCGTGCTCGTCGGCCAGCAAGGGCACAAGGGCCGCTCGCACCGTGGCGATGTCGCCGGGTGCAAGCGCCTCCCGCAGTTCGATGCGGGCGAGCAACTTGGCTGCGCCCGCCCGCACCGCCGACGCCTCGTCAGCGGTGCGAGGCAAGATCTGCGGCCAGAGGGTTGCCGCCCGCCGCGTGCGGGACGACATCGTCGCCAGCGCAAGCGCGCGGACTTCCGCGTCCGGATCCTCCGCGGCCGCCACGAGGTCGTCTTCGACCTCGTGGTACGCCTCGCCCAGGTAGCCGTACGCGCTGGCCGCCAGCCGCCTTACGCGCACAGCTTCTGAAGTCAGCAGGGGTCGCAGCGCCGCGGTCAGTTCCTCATCGGGCGGGCCGTAGCGCGGGACCGCGAGCAAGCCCAGCCAGCGCGCCGCGTCGTGGGGATGGCGAAGCGCCTCCAACACGGGCGCGCGTGCGGATCCCACCGCCGCGTCCATCACACTGTCCACGAGTCGCTGGGCGGTCAGGCGGGCGTCGGGTCCGTCGTCCAGCATGACCACGTGGGCTGCCGCAGAAACGAGTGGACCCCCGACGAGCGGCGCCGGCGGCTCGGTTCGCTCGCCCCCCTGGACGAGGAACAGCACCGTCAGGCCACCCAGCAGGCCCGCGAGTACGACCAGCGGGAGCGCGCGGCGACTCACGCGCTCGCCCCGGCCGGTACCGTGCGACCTGCGGCCCAGGCTCGCAAGGCGGCCACATCCTCGGCTCTGGTTACGGACAGGGGCCGGGTTCGGCGCAGCTCAGCGATCACGCCCTCGGTCGTCAGGTCAGCGCCGGCGGAAAACGCGCTGTAGAGCGCACCCACAATGGCCTGCTCAATCTCCGCGCCGCTAAAGCCAGCGGAGTGTTTCGCCAGGGCCTCGAGGTCGAACGTGTCACTGTCGCGGCCGCGACGCCGCAGGTGAACGTCGAAAATCGCGCGCCGCTCCGAGGGCGTCGGCAGATCCACGAAGAAGATCTCGTCGAAGCGTCCCTTGCGAATGAACTCCGGCGGCAGCTGGCTCACGTCGTTGCACGTAGCGACAACAAACACGGGCGCGGGTCGATCTTGCAGCCAACCCAGCAGGCGCCCAAAGAGACGGCGCGATAGGCCGCCGTCCGAGTCCGTGCTGCCCGCGTAGGCGAACGCCTTCTCGATTTCGTCGATCATCAGCACGCACGGCGCCATGTGCTCCGCCGCCCGCAGCGCCTGCTCGAGATTCTTGTCGGATTCGCCAATGAACTTGTCGTAGATCCGCCCGGCCTCCATGCGCAAGAGCGGCAAGCCCCACGACGAGGCGATGGCTTTGGCGGCCAGGCTCTTCCCGCAGCCCTGCACGCCGAGCAGGACGAGACCCTTTGGCGGGGGCAGTCCGAACGCCCGCGCGCGCTCGCCGAAGGCGTCGCGGCGCTCAAGCAGCCACGCCTTGAGGTTGGCGAGGCCGCCCACGTCGCCGAGACCGGTCTCTGTGACGATGTACTCCAGCGCCCCGCCTTCTTGCAGGACACGCCGCTTCGCCTCCAGCACGCCTTCGAGATCGCCCTCGGTGAGCGCCAGGTCGTCGGCAATGGCGGCGCAGAGGGCGCGCTCGGCTTCGATGCCGGAGAGGCCGTGCAGATTGTCCACCAGCCGATTCAAGCCGGCCGCGTCCAGATGCACCTGCACGGGGCCGTGCGAACCGAGATCGCGAATGACGCGCTGCGCGAGCGTATGCAGTTCGTCGCGCCGGGGTAGCGGCAAGTCCCAGATCGCGCAGAGGTGCCGCAGGCGCTCGGGAATGGTTAGGCCTGGGCCCGCCACCACGAGGGCGCGGTGGTCAAGCTCCAGATAGCGGCCCACGTCGAGCAGGCTCCGCAGGGTGGCCGGCTCCTCCCACCAGGCCTGCAGGTCCAGGAAGAGGTAGAGGCCGGGACCCGGTTGTCGCCGCACGACGTCGAGGGCTTCGTCCAGGGTCTTTCCGCGCGTCGGCTGCGCGAGTGAACCGGCCACGCGCATACCGCGCGTCACGCTCCAAATGTAGAACGGCATGCGCAGGCGCTCGGCCGAGGCGCGCAGGAAGCCCTCAATCCGCGCCTCGTCGGCGCCGCGCACGGCGACGAAGGGATGCCGCGCCCGCAGGAGCAGGTCGAGCTCGCGCTGGGCATCGATCATCCGGGTCGGGCCTCCGGCCGCAAGGGTACCCTGGGACCGTGCAGGCCCTTGCGCTCGACGACTACCGCGCCATTGTCTTCTTTACCGGCGCCGGACTGTCGGCGGAGGCGGGCATTCCCACCTACCGCGGCGCGGGCGGCGTGTGGGCGTCGTACGACTACGAGACGTATGCCTGCCAGGAGGCCTTCGAGACCGATCCCGACCGCGTCTGGGACTTCCACGACGAGCGGCGCAAGCGCATGGCCGCGGCCGCCCCGGGCGGCGGCCACCTCGTCGTGGCGGCGGTCCAGAAGGCGCACGCCGCCACCTGCGTGATCACCCAGAACATCGACGGACTGCACCAACGGGCTGGCGCTGAGGATGTGGTGGAACTCCACGGCAGCATCTGGCGCGTGCGATGCCGGTGTGCGCCGCGGGTCCGACCGGACTTCAGCGTGCCGGCCTCAGAGAGGCGCTGCGGCACTTGCGGAGTGTGGCGACGACCCGACATCACGTGGTTTGGTGACGCCCTGCCCGCGGCCGCCGTGCAGCGGGCGATGGAGTCGCTCGCGACGTGTGATCTGCTGATCTCGATCGGCACGTCGGGCGTCGTGTATCCCGCGGCGGAGTTGCCCCGACTCGCCACCCAGCGCGGTGCTCGCGCGATCGAGATCAATCCGCAGGCCACGCCGGTGTCTCATCTGTACGACACGGTGTTACGGGCACCCGCCGCCGAGGCCCTCGCGCGCATCTTCCCACAACTGAGTGCGCCGCCGGTAGCAGAGGCGTAGTCCGCCTTCAGGCTCCGTGGGCGAGATAGCGCTGCGCCACGCCCACGAGGAGACGCGCGCCGATGGACAGCGCGTCTTCGTCAATATCGAAGTAGGGCGAGTGATGCGGGTGGATCTTGCCGGTCGCTTCGTTGCGCGCGCCGACAAAGAAGTAGCAGCCCGGCACGACGGCGAGCACCTCGGCGAAGTCTTCGCCGCCCATCGTGCCCTCGCTGATGATGTTCTCCGGTCCGACGACTTCTCGGGCCACTTCGCGTACGAGCTCGGCCATCGCGGGATCATTGATCGTCGGGCGCATCATGCGTTGGATCTGGAGTTCAGCCTTACAGCCGAAGGCCAGGGCCGTGTGGGTGACGACGCGCTCCAGATGATCGGGAAGCGCCTTCCAGACGTCCTCATCGAAGCTGCGCGCGGTTCCGCGCAACACGACCTCGTCCGGGACGATGTTGAATGCCTCGCCACCGTGGATCGCCCCCACGGTGACGACCACCGCCTGCAGCGGGCTCACGTTGCGCGCCGCGATCTGTTGGAGTGCCGTCACGATGTGGGCAGCGGCCAGCACCGGATCGCGCGTCTGGTGCGGCATCGCGCCGTGCCCGCCGGTGCCGAGCACCCGCACGGTGAACTCATCCACGGACGCCATGAAGGGGCCGTCCACGATGGACACCTTGCCGACCTCCAGCGGACTCCAGAGGTGGATCCCGAACGCCGCATCGACCTTCGGGTTCTCAAGCACGCCGTCCTCGATCATGGCCACGGCGCCGTTGCCACCCTCCTCGGCGGGCTGGAACATGAACTTGATGCGGCCCCGCGCCGGGCGCCCAAGACGCCGCAGGATGCGTGCCGCCGTCAGCCCCATGGCCGTGTGACCGTCATGTCCGCACGCGTGCATGACCCCAGGCGTCTTCGACGCGTAGGCCACCTCGTTCTTCTCCTGGAGGGGCAGCGCATCCATGTCGGCTCGGAGGAGAACGCACGGGCCGTCGGCCTCGCCCTCGAGGACTGTGACCACCCCGGTGCGGCCGACCCCAGTCTGGCAGCTGTAGCCCAGTCCACTGAGCCTCTCTGCGACCAGGCCGGACGTCCGCTGCTCCTCGTACTTGAGCTCGGGGTGGGCGTGAATGTCGCGCCGCGTAGCGACGAGCTCGGCCTGTTCTTCGGCCGTCGGGCTTAGGGAATCGTTCATCTCGCCTCCGGGTGATTCGAGGAGGATAGTGCACGCTACGCCGCCCGGCACCCGCGACCCCCGTGTCCGGAGCGGGTATCAAGGCCCCGGAGGACACCCCATGCCCCGCGCGACCATCTGCTCAACCCCTCGTACTCCCTGCGAGCCTCGAAGCGGGCGCTGGGCCTGGTCGGTGCTGGCCCCAGCAGTGCTGGCCCCAGCAGTGCTGGCCCCAGCAGTGCTGGCCCTCGCCGTCGTCTTCACGGCGTCCGTTGCCAGCGCGGAGGAGGACGCGCCGGCGGCGGATCCCAAGGCCGAGGCCGCGGCCCTCATCGACGCCTGGCAGGCCAAGGACGCCGACGTCGCCGCCCGTGTCGAGGCCATCCAGGCGGCCGCGGGACTGCAGCACGAGTCCTTGACCAGTCCCTTGATCAAGTTGCTCTCCGTCGACACCTGGGGCGTCCGCGAGGCCGCCGTCGAGGCGCTGGCGAGCCGGACCGACAAGGGGGACCGCAAGAAGGCCGCGACCGCCCTGGCCGCGCGCCTCCCCCGCCTAGCCAAACCAGGCGTGGCCCGCGATGAGCATCTCCAAGCCATCGCCGCGCTCGGTCGGCTTGACCAGCCCGCCTCTGTGCGGGCGCTGTTGGGCGGCATCGACCACGACACCGACCTGGAGGTCATCCGGGCGAGCATCGAGGCGGTCGCGGCCATCCCGGCCAAGGAGTCCGTGGAAGGGCTCATCGACTTCCTCGCCTTGGGCCGCCGCGGCGGTCGTGAGAAGGCGCGCGATCTAGCCCGCAAGGGCCTCAAGCAGCTCACCGGCGCGGCGCCGGACGAGGACAACCGGCAGGCGGGTCGCGACGCGGATCGTTGGCGCGCGTGGTGGCGCGAGAACGAGAAGGGCTTCGACTTTGAAGCACTGCGCGCCGCGCGCGAGGCGGAGGCCAAGGAGGCCGCCGAACGCGAGGAGGCCACTCGCGCCAAGAAGGCCGACCGGGAGCGCGCCAAGAAGGAACGCGAGGGCAAGGCCGGTGAAGGCAAGGCCGGTGAAGGCAAGGCCGGTGCAGGCAAGGGCCGCAAGCCCAAGGACGACACCCCGCCGCCGGTCGTCCCGGACTAGCGCCCCTCGTGGCGATCGAGCAACTCGTAGAGCACGGCGCTTGCGCACGTGGCGACGTTCAGACTGTTTGTGATGCCGCGGACCGGGAGTTCGGCGACGGCGTCAGCGAGCTCAAGCAAGGGGTCTTGCACGCCTTCGCGCTCGTGACCCAGGATGAGCACGGTGCGCGCACCGTAGTCCACGGCCCGCCAAGGCTGGCTACCAGACCCCTGCTCGAGGGCCACGACGCGCCAACCCTCAGCCTTGAGCCTCGCGACCTCGGGTACGAGGTCAGGCACGTGCCGCCACGGTACGGATTCGAGGCTCCCCCCCACAGCGGTCTTGCCGATGCGATTCGTCGCGTGCTCGCTCACGCCCGGCCAGGCCGTGATGCCACCGAGCCAGAGAGCTTCCACGTTGACGCAGTCGCATACGCGAAACACGAGTCCGACGTTCATCGCGGAGCGGATGTTGTCGAGCGCGACGATGACGGGCAGTCGCGAGGATGCGCGCGCGTCTGCTGGGGGGCGCGAGGCCACGAGGTCCTCCGTGGAGAACCGCCGAAAAGGCGGCGCGCCGAGCTCCCCCGCTGAGCCGAGCCGATCCTCCGCGGGGCTCCACGGGAACACGAGCCACGCCGATCCCTCCACGGAGGTCGCGAGCCAGATCTGCCCCCCGCCACCGAGTGACCGAACCTGTGGCCGGTCGTGCGCGGGCCCGCGTCCCACCAGAGCGGCCTGGCAGGCCTGGGGTAGGAGCTCATGCAGGAACGCGCCCGTGCGGCCGCTGTCGCACATCTCATCCACGACGAGCGTCTGACGGGGGTCGCCGCTCGGCCCGGCGGCCACTGGCGCCGCGCCGAGCAAGCGGAGCTCCGACAGGCGCTCCGTTCCGTCGTAGGCCTGGACTTGGACCGACTCGACCCGCCGGACGCCGAGGTGCGCCGCGAGGAGGGCGGCTGGCACCAGGCCCCCGCGCGAGACCGCGATGACCCGGTCGAAGATCCCGCCCTCGGGGCGCCGCCGGAGCGCGGCCGCCAAGTCCTCTGCCTGGCGGTCGATCGCGCTCCAACTCACATGCAGGATCTGCGCCACCCGCGGCGGGTGCGGCTACTTGGCGATGGAGTTGGAGAGCGTCGTGCTCTCGGTCTCAGTAGCCAGCTCTTCGCCTGCGTCGGTCTGAATCGAGGCGGTCGTCTGCACGTAAGCAGTGGTCGGGACACTCAGCACGCGAGCCAGGATGTGCATCTTCACTTCCTGGTCGATGCTCAACTTGAACGAGCTGCTCTTGGCGTTCTGGCCCTCGCCCGTGATGGCGACACCCATGCCCTGGCCCGAGATGAACTGGAGGTGCTCCGGCAGTGCGAACACGACCTTAATGGTCGGGAACGCCTCGCTGCCGACATCTGACCGCACGGTCAGGTCGTAGCGCACGATGCTGCCCATCGAGAACACACCCTCAGGGTTCCCGTCGGGATCACTGTCGACCATCTCGACCTCGAGGGCCGGCAGCCCCTCGACGGGGACGATGCAGTTGTCATTGCGACGCCACTCCCAGCGGCCGCAGCTGACGCAAACGGTGCAGGTGCGGTCCTCGTACTGCGCGGCAACGACTTCTTTGCCGCAGCGCTCAGGCTTGACGACGAAGCGCTTCTCGCGCAGCTCGTACTTGGCGGGCGTCCACTTGATCGTCTTGCGCGGCGGGGCGACACAGACGTGGCGCTCGCGCGTCTCGAACACGGGGGGACAGTCCTGCTTGACCCAGCACTCACCCTGGCGTTCGCAATCGCCAGCGACGCCGCTCTCGCACTCAACGCGGCGGAACACCTCGCGGGGCCCGCGCACACAGACGTCTTCCTTCTTCGTCTCGTACACAGCCGGAGTGATGACTTCCGTCATCTTCGCCGGCGCAACGCAAACGAGCTCAGGTAGCGTCCCGTACTCAGCCGCGATGCGGATCGTGCGGCAGGACTCCGGACACACGCACACACGCGTGGTCTGGGTCTCGTAGACCGGCGGAATCCAAACGGGACACCAGGCCTCGCCAGGCTTGGCCTCGGGCGGGCGGTCGCAGGGCTGCGGGCCCGGCTCGTCCGAGCAGGCGCACGCCGGCTGGCAGGTAGCTTCGCAGCCGGCGCGGGGACCAGCACAGGCGACGACGCTGACCAAAACGAGTACCAAGCAGATCCAAGACGCGGTGCGGACCATCGGCAGCTCCTCCCTCGAAGCGCGGGCAGGGTACCACCCCATCTCCCAGGTCGCCCAGCGCGAATGATGCGCCTCTGAACGCTCTCGTGTGGTCCCAAGAGGTCCGCGCGTCGTCCGGGTCATGGACCTGTCACCGCGCTGGCGGCCTAGCCGCCCCCGGCCCGCGCGACAAACTGGTCGCGTAGCGTGCGGGCTCGACTCTCAAGCGCCGTGCCCTCGAAGGTAGCGAGCATGCCTTCGTACTCTTCACGCGCCCGCTTCACATCGCCCTCGCGGTACCAGTCTTGGGCCCGCTCGACCCGGTTCTGAAGCTTCTCGCCGGCGATCGCCTCGATCCGCGCCGCGCCGGCCCGGACATCAGCGCTGGCGTCGCTGCGCTTGCTGGCCGCCTCGGCCGCGCGGAGCGCTGCGCCGTAATCGCCGCTCTCCACATGGGAGCGCGCGGAGTCGAGCGCCTCCGGGACGGCGCCGAGCTCGTGCAGCCGCCAGCGGGCCAGCTCAGCAAGGATCACGCGATCCGGCAGGGAGTTGCTCGCCTTCACGCGTCCATCCACGCCAATCACGTAGAAGCCAGGCCGGCGGCCATTGCCGTACGCCGCCGACATCTGCCCATCCGTGTCTCGCGCGATCGGGAAGGTCCAGCCGCGCTGGGCCATCACCGGCGTCGTCTCGGCAAGCGTGAAGTTGTTGTGGCAGATGCTAATGATTTGCAGCCCTGAGCGATGGTGGAGGTCGTGCAGTGCCTGGATCTTCGGCATTTCCCGCAGGCAGTGTGGGCAGTCCCGAAGCCAGAAGGCGAGCACGACGACACTCTTCCCTCGGTAAGACGCGAGGCTCGTGCCCGGGGTGATGCCGTTGGCGCTCTCGCGCAGGTCGAGGTCCGGCGCCATCCGACCGGTCAGGTCACGCCAGCCCGCGGCTTCCGCCAGGGTGCCAACCAAACTCCAACCCACGGCGCCGACGAGCAAGCTCAGGCCCGCCGCGACGAGCCACATCCGTCCGGGGCGCTGCTGCTTCTCAGCGCGCTGCTGACTCTTAGGGCGCTGCTGACTCTTAGGGCGCTCGTGCATGGTTCTCTCCGCCCGCGCCTCGCGCGCTGACCGATTCTAGCGCGCAGGCTGCACAGACCCAGGCCCAATCGCGCTGGCGCTGCGCTGCAGGCCCTGGCGGTGTACGACCAGTGTCGTGCGCCAGAAGTTCACTGCCATGAGCATCCGGGGAACCGGGGGCGAGGCGGATGCAGAGGCGAGGCCCGCTCGACAGCGGTCGGCGCCCCAGCCCAGGCCGCCGCACGTCCGAGATGCAACGGAACTTCGCGCTCCCATCCGGGCTAGCGTCCCATGCCCCAGCGCGTGTGCTTCCAGACGTCGCGCTGGAGCAGGGCGATCACGGTGACGATCTCGAGCCGGCCCAGCCACATGCTCGCAGTGAGCAGCAACTTCCCGGCGGTGGTGAACCACGTGTAGTTGCCCATCGGACCCGCTGCACCGAACGCCGGGCCGACGTTCCCGAAGCACGCGAGGCTGGCCGAGAAGGCGGTCGAGAGGTCGAGGTTCGGCTCGGTCATCATGAGGAGCAGCCCGACGATGATGTACCCGAGGACATATAAGAGAATCAGCGTCAGCACGGCCCGGGCGATCGGCGCCCCGATGGGTCGGCGGCGGTAACGCAGCGGCATGACGGCCGTCGGATGAAGCGTCTGCGTCATCTCGCGGCGCAGGAACTTGAACGTCAGAATCCAGCGGATGACCTTCGGGCCACCGCAGGCCGAGCCGGCGCAGCCGCCCATCAGCAGGACTACGAGCAAGACTGCCTTGGGACCCCACGCCCACAGCTCATAGTCCTCGCTCGCGTAGCCGGTCGAGGAGGTGATGCTGGCCACTTGGAACGCCGCGGCCCGGAGGTGATCGATCCCCGGCAGCAGTCCGCCGCGCATCCAAGCCACGACCAGCGAGGCGAGCACCATGAACGTGAGGTAGACGAGGAACTCGCCGTCCCGGAAGAACTCCAGGACCCGCCCCGACGCGAGACGCCAGAGCAGTGGGAAGCTCGTGCCGGACAGCACCATGAAGACGATAAACACCCACTCGGCGCGCGGGTTCGCGTAGCCCTCGATCGAGCGAGGATGCGGAGAGAACCCCCCCGCCGACATGGTCGTCAATGCGTGGACGACAGCATCGAAGATGCTGAAGTCGACGACATATAGCAATGCGGCCTGGATCACCGTCAGGCCCACATACACGACCCAGAGCTTGCGTGCTGCACCGCGAATCTGCGGACTGATGCCCTCCGAGGTGCTGATGGACGCCTCGGCGAAGAAGAGCTGGCGCCCGGCGATGCCAAGGCGCGGCAGCACGACGACGAACAGGGCGATCACACCCAGGCCGCCGAACCACTGCGTCATCGCGCGCCAGAGGAAGAACGGGTCGCCGTAGGCGCTGAAGTCCTCCAGAATCGTGGCACCCGTTGTCGTCAGGCCCGACATGGACTCGAACATCGCGTCGACGGGCGGGATGCCGGCGAACACGTAGGGCAATCCGGCAAACGCGGCCACGACCAACCAAGTGCCCGCGACGATCGCCAGCGCCTCAGCACGTTGCAGGAGCGGCTCCGCGGGCAGCCGGCGGCCCAGCAGCCAGCCCGTCCCCGCGGCGATCGCAAGCGAGATGGCAAAGTGGCCCGCGGTGACATAGTCGCCTTCAGCGAGAGCTAGGCCAAGCGGCACAAGAAACGCGGCCGAGAACAGTCGCAACAACTGTCCGATCAACCCGAATACGAGGCCGAGACGCACGCCGCCTACTCCTCGGCCAAGTCGCGCAATCGGCGCAGAAAGAAGTCACGCACGTCGGCTTCCACTGCGCGCAGGCAGAACACGAGCAGATGATCACCGCCCTGCACCTTGTCGCTGCCGCGCGGAATGATGACCTGACCCTTGCGCAAGATCGCTCCGATGATGCCCAACAGCTCGCTCTTCATGCTCGCCAGGGGGATGGCGGGCAGATCATCAGGCAGCACGAGCTCCAAGACCTCCGCGTCGCCGTGCTCGACCTCCGCGAGCATCTCCGACGGCGTCAGCTCGAGGCTGCGCAGGACGGAGCGCACCGCGGCCCCGCGCGCTGACAGGACCACGTCGATGCCGACCTTCTCGAACAGCCGCTCGTTGGACAGGTGATCTGCGCGCGTGACGATGCGCTCCACACCGAGACTCTTCGCGAGGAGCGATACGAGCAGGTTCTTCTCGTCGTTGCTCGTCACTGCGACCAGCAGGGGGCGTTCCCCGATTCGCTCCGCCTGAAGCAGATCGAGGTCCGTGCCATCGCCGTGGAGCACGAGCCCCGTGACCACTGTGGCGATCTCCTCGCAGCGTCCACGATCGGCCTCAATGATCCGCACGTCCCACCCGGCCTCCTCCAGACCGAGCGCGACCGCGATTCCCACGGTTCCGCCCCCCACCACGGTCGCATCGTGGCGATCGGTGTGGGCCGAAGGGGTGCGCAAGTAGCGGGCGAGCAGACGGCTCGTTCCGGCGGTGCTGCCCATGGTAGTCAGCTTGTCGCCGGCCTCGAAGCGCGTATCACCCTTGGGGACGAAGGCCTCCTCGCCGCGCCGCGCCATCACGAGCACGACGCCCGGCGGGACGCCGACGTCCTTCAGCACGCCCCGCGTGATGGGCGCATCCGGCTCGACGGCGCAACGCAGGAGGTGGACTCGGCCCCCTGCGAACACCTGCACGTCGAGCGCGCCAGGCACTGCGATGATCCGCAGGATCTCCTCGGCCAGCTGCTGGCCGGGACGGACGATCTCATCCACACCCAGGCTCTCGGCGAGGCCCGCGGCATCTTCGTCCGGCAGCTGGAGCTCGGGCCGCATAAGAAAGCAGATGCTCCGCCGCGCGCCCAGGCGCTTGGCGCTGACGCACGCGACGAGATTGCGCTCATCGACGGGCGAGCAGCCAATGAAGATGTCGGCGTCGTCTACGCCGGCTTGGCGCAGCACCGGGGGCGAGGTCATCGTGCCCGCCACTCGGCGAACGTCCATGCGCGCCATGCGCGCCTCGTTCTTGTCGTTCTGGGGGCAGACGAGGGTGATCGCATGACCGCCCATCAGCGCCTCCACGAGGCGGAAGGCGACTTCGTCTTCGCCGCCAATCAGAATGCGCATGCAACTCGAGCCCCCGCCGAACGCTGCGCGATTCTACCCCTCCAGCCGCCGAACCCCGCGCTTCCTCAGCGGCCGGCCGCTCGCTCTGCTGAGACGACCGAGGGGATCTGCTCCGCGATGCGCTTCGCGCGCTCCAGCGGCTCAGGATGCGTCGAGAGCATCTCCGCGGGCCTCTCGCCCGGTGCGGCGGCCATCCGCTCCCACAGTCGCACGGCCTCGTGGGGATCGAATCCCGCCCGCACCATGAGCCGCAGGCCGATCGAATCCGCCTCGTGCTCGTGAAGGCGCGAGTACGGCAGCATGATTCCCACCTGCGTGCCAAGCCCGAGCGCCGCCATGATGGGCGCCTGCGCGGCCGGACTGGCGTGGCCGAGCCCGGCCTGGACGATCGTCAGAGCGGTCTCGCTCAACATCTGCTGACTCACACGTTCGCCGCCGTGGCGCGCGAGCGCGTGGCCGATCTCGTGCCCCATGACCGCCGCCAGGCCATCCTCGTTCTGCGTGTAGGGCAGGATGCCCGTGTAGATGGCAATCTTGCCGCCGGGCAAGCAGAAGGCGTTGATCGTCTGGTCTTCCTTGACCAGCTTGAACTCCCACGCGAAGTCGCGCCCCGCAACCGCCGCCAGACGGCGGCCCACGCGATTCACCATCTCGGCGTCCGGCGTGCCGACCTCAATGGGCTTCCCCTTGAGGATCTCGTCGTAGGCCTGGATGCCCATGGCGAGTTCCTGGGACTCAGGCAGGAGCCGCAGCTGGTCGCGATCACTGTACGGAACGCTGCTGCAGCTAGCGCCAAGGGCGCCCAGGAACAACGTGCAGGCCACGAGGCCTACGGCATACGGCAAGGCGCGACGATAGCGCATGGGGTCTCCTTGATTCGATGGGGTTCATGAGAACCGTCGGTCCGCGGGCGTCCGGAATGCAGTCTCCGCACGGAACGCCCCTTCTGTACCGCCCCCTTCTGTACCGCAGCGTGGAGGGGTACGTGCTCACCTCCCATACGCGGCGTAGCCGCGTATGGGAGGTGAACGCGTACGTCGAGGGGTATCCGTTCACCCTCTTCTGCGACGGGGGCGGGGCGACGCGCGCCGCGATCCTGCGTCCGAGTGCCGGATCAGGGCTCATCCGCTAGCGATCGGGTTCGTGGGGCGAGGGTGTGGGGCAGCCGGCTAGGACGACGCGGGGTAGGGCCCCCGCGAG
>JAQBWE010000147.1 GCA_027625315.1 Planctomycetota bacterium | reverse complement strand
GCTGGGCGCACGGCGGTTGCGCCGAGTTGGCCGGCCCGTCCCATATGGAGGCGTCCGCGCGGAGAGGCAGTAAACTCCCGCCCATGGACGCCACGAACATCCGCAAGGGCAGCTTCATCAAGCACAAGGAAGAGTTGTGGCAGGCTGTCGAGGTGATGCATCGCACACCCGGCAACAAGCGCGGCTTTGTGCAGGTCAAGCTGCGTAGCATTCGCAACGGAACCCACATCACGGAGCGCTTCGCGTCGAACCAGGACGTCGATTCGGCGTGGCTGGATACGCGCAAGGCTCAGTACCTCTACGACGATCCGAACACCGGCCCCGTGTTCATGGACTCCGAGTCGTTCGAGCAGTACAGCCTCGATCGCGAGATCCTCGGGGACGCGATGCACTGGGTGAAAGAGAACGACGAAGTCGAGGTCACGTTCTACGAACTGAGCCCGATCGGCCTCGTGCTGCCGGCCAAGGTGGACCTCGTCGTTACGGACACGGAGCCCGCCGTCAAGGGCGACACCGTCAACAACGTGCTCAAGCCCGCCACACTCGAGACGGGCGTCGTCGTGAAGGTGCCCGCGCACATCCGCGTCGGCGACAAGGTACGGGTCAGCACCGCCTCCGCTGAGTTCCAAGAGCGAGTCAACGACTGACAACGATGGCCGCGCGCAAGAGCCTGATCGAGCATCCGCTCACGCAGACTCTGATTGTGTTGTTCCTGCGCTGGTATCGCGGCTTCGTGTTTGGCACGTTCCTCTGGCGTCACGATGCGCGGCTCCTACGGCTGCTGCGCAGCGATGAGCCCGCCATCTTCGCGGCGTGGCACCAGGACTTCGTCCACACCTTCGCCTACTTCTCGCGCTGGAATCCGCGCCGCAAGACCTATCCGCTGGCGAGCACCAGCCGCGATGGGGGCTTGGCGAGCGCGGCGGCTGAGGGGATGGGCTTCCGCCGCTCTGTGCGCGGTTCGTCCGCCCGCGGCGGGGCCAAGGCCCTCTTGCAACTCACGCGGCTCCTGCAGCACGAGCCCGACGCTTCGGTCGCGGTCGTCTGCGACGGGCCGCGTCCGCCGGCGCGCGTGCTCAAGCCAGGCATCCTCGCGCTCGCCCAGAGCTCCGGACGTCCGATCTGGCTGGTACGCACTTCGTACTCCAACACGCGCGTATTGCGGCGGACGTGGGCGCAGTTTCATGTCCCGTTGCCCATGTCGCGTGCGGTGTGTGTGGCCGACGGACCGATCCACGTGCCCGCGGACCTCGATCGCGAGGGTCTTGAGGCCTTGCGGTGCGACCTGGAGCACCGGTTGAATACCCTCGCCGAGCGTGCCGACGCGGCCGTCAAGCGCGATCAGGGTCGTGCAGGCTATACGCCGGATAGCGCCCCAACTCCACGGTCGGGCGGCTCTTCCAGCGCTTGAGTGTCCAGTTCCAGAGCTCGGGGCGCGCGCGGATGATGTCTTCGAACACCGCGTTCATGCGCGTGAGCAACTCCCGCGTGCGCGCGACCTCGTCGCCCTCCGGCAGGTCGGTTGTGAGGTCGGGTCCGAGCCACAACCGGTAGCGGCCGCCGTCCGTAGGCAAACAGAAGATCGGGAACACGGGCACATGGTGGCGCAGCGCGATCCAGGCCGGCAGGGGCGAGGTGCGCGCCTCCAGTCCCATGAAGGGTGCGAACACGCCACCCAGCTGGCGGCGCACGTTGCGATCGACCAGCAGCGCCGCCGTGCCGCCGGCGGCGACGGCGGCGATGACGGCGCGCGCGCCGCCCTTGCGAAACGCCGCCACGACATCGCCGTGGCTACGCAGTCGTTTGAGCACGTCGTTGATGGCGCCATGCGGGATTTGCTCGGCCAAGAACACGGTGGGCGGGAAGTCTTGGAACAGCACGCGCAGGCCGAGCATGAGTTCCCAGTTGCCGATGTGGCCCGACACGAGCACGCCGCCTCGTTCGCGCAACAGGCGTGTCTGCCACGCATCACGCATGGCCGGATCGACCTCGACCCAGCGGCCAAAGCGCTTCGGTGTCAGCGGCTGCAGGTGCAACAGCAGGAACAGGGCGCGCACGGTGTGTCGATACGACCGGCGGTGGATCCGCAGCTTCTCCAGGGTCGTCTTCGTGTCGCCGAAGACGATGTTCAGGTTCGCGCGAGCGGCGCGCAGCCCGCGCCGGTCGAGTACGGACAGCAGCGAGCCGAGCGCGTCGGCGGCGGTCAGCACCCAGCGGGCCGGTAGCGCCGCGATGACGTGGATGGCGCCCACGGCCGCGTGTACGGCGAGTCGCTCCAGTGGCGCCCAACGACGCAAGCGCTGGGTCGCGCGCATCCACCGACTGCGGCGACTACTCGGGGGGGGCGCGGGCGGCGGCACGTCCGGATCCTACGGCCGCGTCGGGCGAGCCCTCGCAATGGCCTCCCTGCGCCCGCTAGAGCATCAGCGCGAGGAGCATCCCGAGCGCCGCGAGACCCACGGCCAGTAGCTCCCCGGCAGGGGCGGCCTGCGGGCGCGAGGTCCATAGACCTGCGGGCGCGTCCTGCGCCTGCGGTAGGGCAGAGACCAGGGAGTCCACCGGCTTGAGCGGGATGGTGATGCTGCGTGTCGACATACGGCCTCCGAAGAACCCAGACTAGAGGCTGGGGGGGACAGTCGCTTGACGTACACAAGTGGTTATAGAATATGAACTTAGGCGCATGGCCACGGTGACTTTCCACAGGTTCTCCACACCCGGAACTCCGGCTCCGGAGCGGTTCGAGGCCCCGCATGCGTAGGCTGGCGGGATGCGCTCCCTACCCTCGACCGCCGTTTGGCTCCTGCTCCCGCTGCTCACCGTGTGGAGTGCCGCCGGGGGCGGCGGCGACGCGGTCGCCGAGGACGAGCCGCTGCCCGCGCCCTGGTTCGTGAACGTCGCCGCGGAGCGCGGCCTCCAGGGGGTGCGCGCGAAGGGCGTTGCGTTCGTCGATCTCAACGGCGACGGCCGATTGGACCTCTGTCTGGATCGGGAGCGGTTCTACCGCGCGGCGCCGGACGGCAGCTTCGTCCCGCACCTGGACCACGGCATCGAGTTCCCCATGATTCGGCACGTGCCGGTGGGCGGGAACGGCCAGCCAGACGAAGCCAAGGCGCGTGACATGGCGTACGTCCCGCACTACCTCTACTTCGCCGACGTGGACAACGATGGCGACGCAGACGCCGTGGCCGGCATGCACTCCTGGTGGGAGCACTTCGATGGTCGCGCCTGGCATCCGGTGACGGCGTGTGATCCGGGTGTGCGCAGCACGGTCTGGCTCGGTGACGGCAAGGGCCGCTTCAAGCGCGGCCCCGTGTCTGAGTTCAGCGCGCCCGAGTCGTTCGGTCCGGCGATGGCACTGGCGCTCGTCGACACCGACGGTGATGGCTTGCTCGATCTCTACGAGGGGCGCGAGTATCGCCAGTACGGTCAGCTTGTGGGCTGCGGTATCGACCGCCTGTGGCGCGGCAACGGCAAGGGCGGGTTCACCGACCGTACGAAGGAAGCGGGCTTGCTCACACGCCCCGAGCCGTTCACGGGCACGACGCTACCGGCCGACCGCGAGGCGCTGCGGTTCTCGCGTCCGACCTACGGCGTCACGCATGCCGACTGGAACAACGACGGCCATGCCGACCTGCTCCAACTCGCCTACGGCCGGCAGTGGAACTACCACTGGCGCAACAACGGCGATGGCACGTTCACCGACGTTGGGCTCGACACGGGCTTCGCGGGCGACGCCATCACCGATGGCCGCTATCCCGCCTTTGTAGGTCGGCCTCCGGAGGCCCCCTTTCGAAGCAACGGCAACACGTTTGACTGCGCGATCGGTGACATCGATAACGACGGCGATCTGGACTGCTTCCTGGGGGAGATCGCCCACTTTTGGGCGGGTCCGGCGTCGGACCTGCCTTCGCTGCTCATGAACCGCGGCGCCGAGCACGGCTGGGCCTTCGAGCGCCTCACCGTGCGCGAGGCGCTGCCACCACGCCCGTTCCGCAGCGGCGACCGCTGGAACTACGGCGATCTCCACTCGGCGTTCTTCGACGCCGACAACGACGGTCGCCTCGATCTGCTGATCGGATCGGGGGACTATCCAGACGGCCAGTTCCTACGCCTCTATCGCCAGAAGGAAGACGGCTCCTTCGACGACGCCACGGACTTGGCGGGCTTTGACTGGGAGGGTTGCGGCGGCATCTCGCTGGGCGACTTCGACCGTGATGGGGACGTGGACATTCTTGCGGGCCGCTCCTTCATGCGGCTGTCCAAGGAGCACCGCGAGACCTACATGAGTGGTCTCGAGGAGCCGCTGGTTGGGCTCTTTCGCAATGAGGTCGCCAATCGCACGGGTCATCACTGGCTGAACGTCCGGCTCGTCGGCAAGGGGCCGGGGGGTACGAACCGCGCTGGCATCGGCGCGCGCGTGCTCGTCTCAGCCGCCGGCGTCACCCAGATGCGCGAGATTCGCGCGGGCAGCGGACTGTCCAACCATCAGGATGCGCAGGAGGCGGCCTTTGGGCTAGGTAAGGCCACGACGATCGACCGGCTCGAGGTGCGCTGGGCCGACGGCAAGGGCACGGTCCAGTCGTTCACGAAGGTGCCTGTGGATCGGTTCCTTGAGATCCGCGAAGGCGCGAAGCGATGGAAGGAGCTGCCGGCGCGGTAGCGTGGGTCGATGCCCCGTGCCGCCTGGGTCGTTCTCGTTGCGCTCGCCCTGGTGGCCGGTGTGGCGGTGGTTGTGCTGGCCCCCGCGCACGACGCACGCGAGTCGCACAACATGGCGCTGTGGCAGGCCGCCGTGCTTGGCACGGTGGAGGGACTGACGGAGTTCCTGCCCGTAAGCTCCACGGGTCACCTCTTGGTCGTGCAGCGCCTGCTGGGCGTCGGAGCGGAAGCCGATCAGCGTGACGCCGCGGACGCCTTCGCGATCTGCGTGCAGCTGGGCGCGATCCTCGCAGTGCTCTTGCTCTATCGTCGGCGCGTGCTGGCCCTGCTGCGCGGCTTGGTGGGCGTCGACACGGCGGGCCGGCGGCTGCTCGGCCGGCTGCTCGTTGCCTTCCTGCCCGCGGCGATCGTTGGGCTGTTGCTGGGCGACTGGATCAAGGCGCACTTGTTCGGCCCCTGGCCCATCGTGCTGGCGTGGGCCTTGGGTGGGGGCGCCATTCTGTGGGTCGCGCGCGACCGGGCTGTGCGCGCGGGCGGGCGAGCGCTCGAGGCCCTCACGGTGCGCGGCGCGCTCTGGATTGGCGTGCTGCAGTGCGTCGCCATGTGGCCGGGGGTCAGCCGCTCGCTGGTCACGATCGTGGGCGGCCTGCTCGTGGGCCTATCCACGGCGGCGGCCGTTGAGTTCAGCTTCCTGCTCGGCATGCTCACGCTGGCAGCCGCCAGTGGCCACGATGGCGTGGCGCACGGCGGTGACCTGCTCGCGGCGTACTCGCCTGTCGCCTTGCTGGTGGGCCTCACGTTCGCCTTCGTGAGCGCGCTGCTCGCCGTCCACTGGATGGTCGGGTGGCTGAAGGCGCACGGCTTGGCCGTGTTCGGCTGGTACCGCCTGGGCGTCGCGGCCGTGGTGACCACGCTGCTGCTCGCTGGCGTCTTGAGGTAGGCCTAAGCTGGCTTCGGTGTGGACTCGCGCTTGTGGCGGGCCAGCACGCGCAGGGCGGTGCGGTCGTCGGCCTCGCGCACTTCGAACGTTAGGACGCCATCTAGATTCACCTTGTCGCCCTTGACCGGGATGCGCATGAGCCGGTCCTGGAGCAGGCCTGTGATGGTCGTGTGTTCGACGCCGAGGTCTTTAAACTCGGTGGGACACTTCAGGAAGCGCGCTACGTCGCGCACGCGCGTGAGGCCATGCACCATGGCGGAGTCGCGCGACACGCGGCGCACGAGGCCCTCGCGCAGATCGTTGTCGTCGAGCGCCTCGCCGACGAGCTCCTCGACGAGGTCATCCATCGTGATGATGCCCTCGGTAACGCCGTACTCGTCGATGATGACCGCCAGCCCGCCATGATCGGCCTGCAGGTCGCGCATCACGTCGTCGACCTTGCGGGACGTGGGCAGGAACAGCGGCGCCCGCTGCAACTCGGCGACGGTCCGGGCCATCTCGTCCTTGGCCAGTGCGGCCAGCAGGTCGCGAAGCGTGACGATGCCCGTCACGTGATCGAGGTCCTGCTCGTACACGGGAAACTGGTAGTGCATCGCGCCCAGGATGTCGTCGCGGATGTCGCCGACACTCGCCTGGGCGCGCAGCGCCTGGATCAACGGGCGCGGCGTCATCACGTCGGCCGCGGTGATGTCGTCCAAACGGAAGACGCGGCGAATGAGCTCGGCCTCGGCCGGATCGATATGGCCACCCTCTTCGCCCAGGCGGGCGAGCTCGCGGATCTCCGCCTCCTCACCCGACTGGACGCGGGCGCGCGGGCGGGCCCACGAGACGAGACACTCGATGACCCAGACGAGCGGGCTCAGCACGCGGCGCACCCACACGAGTACGGGCGCCACGCGGCTCGCGATCACTTCCGGCAGCGCCTCACCCAGTACCTTTGGCGTGATCTCGCCAAACGCGATGATGAGGACGGTCTGGAGCGCGATGAAGGTCGCCATGCCGGCGGCGGTGCTGATGCCCGTGCCTTCCAGCGCCCCGGGCATGACTTCCGTGGCCAGGGCGGTGATCGCCGCCGTGCCGCCGATGGCGAAGATGTTGTTCAGGAACACGATGGACGCGAGGGTGCGGCCGGGGTCCTGCTTGAGCTTGAGCAGCCCGATGGCGCGCCGGTCACCCGCCTCGATCCGAGCGCGGACGCGCGCCTCGCTGGCAGAGAGCAGCGCGGCCTCGCTCAGTGAGCAGAAGAAGGACCCGGCGAGGTTGACGAAGACGTAGAAAACCAGCTGCAGCATCGAGGTCGGGGCTCAAATCTATCCGGGTTGGGGCCCGACGCTACGGTGACCCGAGCCGCTGCCCCAGGAACGCCCGGGCCTCGCCCAGGATGTGCGGGAAGAACAGACCGACGCCCACGTAGTGCCCGGCGCGGATCTCCCGCGTCTCGGGGCCACCCAGTGCGGCGCGCAGTGCGCGCTGGGCGTGGGTCGGCACCGAGTCGTCCTCGGTGGCGAGAAACAGCAGGATGTCGTCCCGGGGCACGTGGGGCGCCAGGACAAGCGGGTCGGTCCGCACGGTCTCCCGCAGGACGCGCCGGATGTCGTCGTTGGTCATGCCCCGGGCCGCGCGCACCTCTGCGAGGCCCCGCTGCACGCGCCCCTCCTCCGAGTCCACCATCACATCGGCGAGCGGTCCGCCCGCAAACACGAACACGCCCGCGCGCACGCGCGGATCCACGGCCATGAGCGACAGCCCCAGCATGGCGCCCGCGCTCACCCCGAACACGCCGATCCGCGTGGCATCAACGCGCGGGTCGGTGGCGAGCCAGTCGAGCGCTTGGCGCTGACGCATGAGCAGGAGCCTGAGCTCCTGCTCCGCCGCGTGCACGGAGCGCTGAGGATCGAAGCCCACGTCCTTGCGCGGGAGGATCGCCACGGCATAGCCCTGGCGCACGAACCCGCTGCCAAACTCCGGCATCAGCAGATTGGTGTTGTTGAGGATGGGCAGCAGCAGAACCAGCGGGAGGCTAAGTCCGGCCGGCCGCGGCAAGCCGATCAGAAGCTCGATCGGATCCGCGGCGTGGGGGACAGCCGCCAGGTCGGCCGGCACGCGCGGCGGGATCGCGACGCGCCACCACTCCGTCGTGGCCTTGCGCGCGATCGGCTCCACACGCGCAGGGTGCGGCACCGGCCCGGGTGCGTCGTAGTGGTTCGAGATCTCCGCCACGCGAGGCAGCGTGGGCCGGGGGGTGCGCTCCGGTGCAATGTGGGAGCACGTCGCGAGGGCCAGCAGGGCGAGGAGAGCGACGGGACGCATATCGGCAGCGTACCTTCGCGGGTACCATGCGCGGCCAACGGGAGGACGCATGGAGTGGCA
>JAQBWE010000146.1 GCA_027625315.1 Planctomycetota bacterium | reverse complement strand
CGCCAGCTCGCGCGCGTCGTTCGGCCACGTTCCTAGCAAGCGCGGCTCCGCCCCGCAGCCACGAAGCCGTACGTGCTCGGCGGGACCGGTGAACGCCTACCGGCGCGCCGGCCGCCCGGCGACTACCTCCTCCGAGCGATGGCATAGCGGTCGCCGCTGGAGACCACCACGAACGGGGTATCGCCGACCCCGGGCGCCTCGAAGACGCCGCGCCCGTCGGTCAGACCCCGGGCCCGAATCGTCCGGCCGTCCGAGACGGTGACGTAGGCCCCGCGAACCGGGGTGCGCTTGACGGCATCCGTCGCGTACACGCGCACCTTGTCGCCCACCTGCTGGAGCACCACGTCGAGGTCGGTCTTGATGACCAGCGAGCTGGCCTCGTGCGAGCCCGCCTTGGCGATCACGAGCCAGACCCCGGGGGCGGCCCCCTCCATCGGGAGTGCCACGGACGTCTCATGCTCGGCGTGATCGCCGTTGTCGGAGAAGGTCGCCGTCCACTCGTGGGTCGGCACGATGCCCGACAGGTCGATGCGGTGGAGTCCTTCCAGCGTCTTGCGCACGGCAAACAACACCTGCAGGTCGACCGGGTACGCCTTGAACGACGCCTCCTTCACGTTGCGGTGCCGGACGGGCAGTTGCGTGCCCGCCGCCAAAGGACGCATCACGATCTCGTCGAGCCCCAAGCGCTGCTCGGTCAGGAACGCCAGAGCCTCCCGCGCGTCCTCCACATTGTGGGCGTTCCGGTAGTTCACAATCGCCTGCTCAAGCTCACCACGGGCGTGATGCACGCGGCCGAGCACGTGGAACGCGCGTTCGCGGAACGGGCTCCAGCCCTTGCGCCGGTTCTGCTCGACGAACTGCTCCTTCACGAGCGGCTCCGCCGCCGCGCGCACTTGCGCCGCGGTCTGGTCGCTGGGCGCCTGCTCGAATCGACGGAAGCGAACGTCCGTCAGGAAGAAGTACGCGTCGTCGCGATAGTGGCTATCGGTAAACCGCCGCAAGAAGGCCTCGGCGTTCGTCGCGGCGCCCGAGAGGTCACCCGCTCGGCTCTGCGCCTCGACCAACGCGTAGTTGGCCGCCGGCGCCATGCGCGTACCCGCCAGGTGCGCGGTCAACGACCAGAGCGCGTCCACCGTCTCCTCGTCCATCGGCTTGCCCGCGGGCCCACCACGTCCCTCGGGACGCGGCAGGTCGCGGTAACGGCGTGCGCGCTCGAAGGCGGCCGCCGCCGTCGCGTTCGTCACGGGATGCCGGCGCAACTGCTCACCGAGGCGATCGAGCGCCTCCAGTTCGCGACCACGCGAGACGAGCACCTTCATCCAGTCCGCGTCGAGCCCGAAGCCCTGCGCGATCAAGTCGCGGTAGAGGCCGAGGGCCACGCGGTCGTCGCCGATCGTGTCGTAGGCGAAGGCAATGGACCGCGCGGTGTCGAGATCCGACGGAATCCGACGCGGGTTGCGGCGCACGAGCTCTTCGCGCGCCCGCACGATCTCCTGCGCGTCGTTCTGCTCGATGGCAATGCGCAGCGAGTACGCCTCGATCTCCTCGACGATCTCGTCGCGGAGCGGCTGCTCAGTGCGCAGGGCTGTGAACAGGCGCCGCGCCGCGTCCCAGGCCTTGGCATCGAAGCGCGCGCGCGCCTCGGCGTACACCTCGTCGGGCGTCGGGCCAGACTCGGCCTCAGGCGCACGGGCACCCTCGGGCGTGAGGATGCGTACGCTGCGGCCGGGACCGCGGCCGTGCACTTCCGGCGCGTACATCGCGTACGCCGTCGTTCCGAGCGCCGTGAACGTGCCGAGATGCGTCGCCTGGAGTACGTACTCGAGCGTGGTATCGCCCCGCGGCAGATCGGTCAGGAAGAACACCTGCCGGTCGTCGCGCCGCTCCTGCCAGGCAAATGACCCGCGCGTCGTGCCTTCGAGCACCTCGAAGCCTGCCGGTAGCGCGTCCTCGACCAGGACGTACTTCAGATCGCGCTCCGCTGAGACCTTCAGACGCACGAGCATGCGGTCGCCGCTTGCAACAACCTGGAGCTCCTGGATCTCGACCTTCGGCTGCGCGCCTTCGCGCAGGATCGTGTAGCCCGGCTTGGGCGGCGGCGCGGCGCCGGGCGCAACCGCCTGCTCCGGACGCAGGTACTGGCGCGCCAGCGTGATGCCGTGCGAGGCGCCGGGCAGGTCTTCCGACGTGACGACGCTCTCGAGGCGAGCCGCCCAGTGCAGCGCACCCTGCCCGTCCAGACGGAAGGCAAGCGCGTGCCGGCCGGCCTTCAGCGCCGCGGCCTCTGCGACCAGGAAGCGTCGATCTTCGATGGCGAGCGGGCGCGCGCCAACCTCGATGCGGCGCACGACCTGGCCGTCGAGGAGCACCTCGACGACGCCACCGAAGCCTTGGCTGCGGTTCGCGCCGAGATAGGCCGCGGCCGCGCCGACGAACGAGGCCTGCTCCTTGGTGGTCTCACCCGCGCCGCGCTGCGCCAGCAGCCACGACATCGCGCGGTCCACATGCGCCGACGCGGACCGGACTTCGATCAGTGCGCTGATTGCGAGCGCCGTCGCCTCGCGGCTACTGCCGGAGAAGCAGTCGCCCGAGCGGCCCGGCCAGTACGTCACGTCGTCCTTCTGGACGGCGCGCTCGAGCAGGAGACGCACGAGCTCGTCAGTATCGAACCCGCGCTGCAGACGCTGAGCTGCCATGGTCATCCAGGCCAAGCCGGCACTGGAGAGCCCCTCGTTGCGACGGCGGAAACTCGTCGCGTAGCTCTCGTCTTCGCTGATGCCCAGGGTGGCGAGCGCCAGATGCGCGAGCGCGCGTGCATCCTCGTCACCGGCGGCCATCAACCGACGAAGCGCGCCTTGCGCCTGGTCGATCGTCCGGTCCAAGCCGGCGATACCCTCCGCGCGCGCAGCCACAAGGCCTCGCAGCGCGTAGGCGGTCATGGCGAGATCGCCATGGCCACCGCGGAACCAGCCGAACGAGCCGTCGGGGTTCTGCAGGTTGCCAAGCCGCGCCGCGCCACGCTCGGCGGCCTCGCGCAGGGCCGTCAAGCGGTCCGCTTCGAGGCTGCCCGCTTGCTGCAACGCGCGATAGGCCTCGAGCGCCGGCAGGAACCGGTGCACCGTCTGCTCCACGCAGCCGTACGGGTACAGGCTGAGCCCGAGCATCGCGTCCAGCACGGCATCGGATACGCCGGGGTGCATCATGATGGTCAGGCGCGTCGTGCCGGGCACGACGCCCTCAGGCAGTTCGAGGAAGGTCTCTTGCAGGGCGCCGCGCGATGTGTCGGAGGTGCCGCTGCGAGCATCCATGTTCTTGATGCCGCGCGCGAGCGCGCCGAACGACACCTCTACGGCGTCGCCGATGAGCCCGGCACCGATGCCAGCCTCAATCTTCACGCGCCCGTTCTCACGCGCCGCGAAGGTGCGGTCGGAGAGCGCGCGCCCTCCGGCGGGAATCGTCAGTTTCTCGTCGGTCCCGTCGAGATGAATACCCTCGGCCTTCACGCGGAGCGTCAGCTCGAGCGCGTCCTCGGTGTTGTTGTGAACGACCGAAGGAATCGTGAGTTGGTCACCTTGCGTAAGGAACCGCGGCGGATCAATCCGCACGAGTACGTTGCGCCGCGCGACCACACTGGCGCCACCAGAGCCCACGAGGGCCTCCGAGGAAACGCCGCGGGCGGTAGCCCGCCACGTCGTCAGGTTGTCGGGCAGCTTCACCTTGATGGTGGCCTTGCCATCCTTGTCGGTCGTAACCTGCGGCTCCCACGACGCCGTGTCAGCGAACTCGCGGCGCACCTCCGGCGCCGCGAACCCCGCGGCCCCGGGCTGGCGATAGGCATCGAGAAGCTTCTCCTTGGCGCTCCAGCCCAAGGATGCGGCGTTCTTGCCTAGTTCAACGCCGAGCGCGTCGGCGAAGCGAACCTTGGCATCGGCGCGATCCTTGAACCGCGCGTCCTGAACGACTTCGCCCCCGACGAAGTAGGAGCGCGCCTCCTCCTCGAGTTCTTCGACGTCTTCGTCGGCGAAGCTGTCCTCGGACTTCTTCTCGCCGCTGCCGGATCGACGCCCGCCTGCCCGCCCTCGGAACGCGCCACCGGCGCCGCCACCAAGTCCGATCGTGCCGTTGCTTGATGCACCCTCGAAGGGCGCGTCGTCGGCGGCGGGGCCATCCATGGGCGCCGGGGAACTCGGCGGGTAGGCCTTGCGCGCGTCGGGCGCACTGCCCCCTTGAGGTCGGCTGCCTTGACTCTCCGCTTCGGCGAGACGCGGCTCTGCCGACGTGCTCAGCCGCTTGAACGCCTTGTCAGCTTCCGCGTTCAAGCGCAGCGAGCCGAGCATCGCTCGTGCATCCCAGGACTGCGGGTCGGCCTGCATGGCCAGCAGGACCTGCTGCACGGCGACTTCCGTGTCGCCCCGGTGCAGGGCCTCGCGCGCCAGGCGCAAGGCGCTCTGCCCGGCCACGACGCTCGCGTCGCCCGTGCGGGCGGCGGTGTCGGCCAACAGGTCCTTGCTCGTCTCGCGGGTGACCCCGTAGAAGCGCGTGCCGAGCGACGACGCGCTGGTCACCCCCAGCACACGGCGACGGTCATAGAAGTAGGGCCGGATCGGCGGCGCCTGGTCGCGCGACACGGCGAACACCGTCTCATCCACCAGCGCGAGGCCGAGCTCGGCCTCGACCGGCTTGCCGTTGGCGTCCCGGGCGACGAGGGCGACCTCGACCTCGCTGCCGGGCAGGGCGACGGCGGGCTCGATCGCGATCTGCACGTCGAGGTGTCGCAACACGACGACTTCGGTTTCGGCCTCGATGAGTCGGTCCGCACCTGGAATCGCGATCTTGAAGAACACGTTCGGCGCATGGCGCCCCTGGAGCGGGAGATCCAACAACATGCTGCCGGAGCTCAGGTCGACGAACCGGTAGTCGAGCACGAGCTCGCCTTCGTAGGTCAGAAGGGCCTTGCCACGCGCGACCGGGCTGTAGAGCAGGATCTCGGCGTTCTCGCCCTCCTTGTAGAGGGTGCGCGCGGGCACAAGCCGCGCGTCGTGCATCAGGTCCTCGGCCTTGCCGCTCGCTTCGAGTTCCGCCTGGGCGGTGACGAGCTCCCCGCGGCTCTTGGCGTTCCAGCGCAGCCGAAAGCGGCCGGGCTCGTCGAGTTGCAGGCGCACTTCGGCTTCGCCGGAGGCATCGGTCGTGACCGCAAACGTGCGCACCGGCACCTCTTCGTCGCGAACGATGCGCGGGCCGCCGCGGCGACCGTTCTCGAGCGGCTGCGTGGTACGGCGCAGTTGCATCAGCACGAGCTCACCCGTACGCGCCACGGACCGCTCGCGCGCGTCCATCGTGCGCACGCGCGCGATCACGGGCTGCTTGGGTCGGTAGGCGCGCCGATCGGTCTTTACCACTGCCATGTGATCGTGGCGCGTGACGGGTATGCGATCCTCGTCCGTGATCCAGCGGCGCGTCACGTCCATCGCGCTCGCGCGTACGACGTACTCCGCATCGTCGTCGCGGTCCTTGGTGGCAAAGCGCACTTCGGCATTGCCGGCGCGGTTTGTGCGCACTTCGCCTGCGGCGATACGCTCAGCATCCTGCGTGGCGGCCCGCGCAGCCTTCGGACGCTCATCGCGGAAGTACCAGCCGTAGTCTTCGGCGGCGCTGGCCTCGAACACCTTCGGGAGACGCCATACTTCGTACTGCAGCGGGGCATCGGCCACGGCACCGCCAAACGCGTAGCGCAGCTCCAGGTCGGCCACGACCTCGTCGCCTGTCAGGTAGACCGTCTGGCGCGGCTTCACCGACACCGTGAACTCAGGCTTGCGGAACTCCTGGACGGCGAAGGTGCCCTCCCAGGTGCCACGGTGCTTCACCGTGAGGCGGATGCGCCAGTCGCCGAGCGGCGCCAGGGCATCGATCGGGAACTCACCCGCGAACGAACCGAACTTGGACGACGTCACGTCCCGCGCTGCGACCTCGCGACCGCGGGCATCCACCAGTTCGACGCGGCCCTCGCGCACGGTCGGCGCACCGTAGGCACCGCCGCTGGCGTCGAGATAGATGCCGCGCCACGAAACCTTGGCGCCGGGGCGATAGACCGGGCGATCGGTGTAGACGTACGCCTTGCTGTGGAAGCCGGCGTCGACCGCCGAGCCGCCCTGGATCTCGGTCGAGGCGGCGCCGCGGTCGGAGAGCACGAGCACGTTGCCGGCATGTGCCGCGTGGCCCGCGCCCTGCCAGACGCCATCCTTGCCCGTAACGCCGACTTGACCGTGCGTCGGGATCATGACGCGCGCGCCGGCGATCGGCTCGTGCGTCGTCCGGTCGAAAGCCCAGACCAACAGCTGCCGCCCGGGCGACTTCTTCACCACGCACTCGAGGTCGCTGATGACGAACAGGGTCGTCGTCGTGAGATCGTCGTCGCCGGCCACAACGATGTAGGCGCCGCGCTCCTTGACCGGCACGGCGAGATCGCCCGCGATGAGCTGATGCGGCACGTAGCCAGCGATGGTCCACTTACTCGTCCAATCGGGCTTCACGATCTCGAGCTGGAGGTTCTCGACGCCGCGCAGGGTGCCCTTGCGCGCGAAGTACTCCTCAAGGCCCAGGCGGTACACACGCACGCCAACCGACTCGATGTTGCGCGTCTCGACGTGCAGCACCGGCGGCGGCGCGGCGCCGAGCACGCGATCCATGCGCACTTCGAGGTGCTTGCGCCGCAGGCGCTCCAAGCGGCCGTGCGCCTGCTGGGCCGCGACCGTGCCGCCGTTGCGCCGGATCAAGTCCTCATACGCCTTGATCGCCTCGTCAAGACGACCCAGGTCGTCCTCGAGGATCAAGGCCCCCAGGAGCCGGGCGCCGGGCGCGTAGCTGGTCTGCTCGTAGCGACTGGCAATGGCGCCAAGCAACTTGAGGGCCGCCTCGTAGTCCTTCTCCTCGCGCAGCGCGGAAGCCGCGAGGAGGAGCGCCTGCGGCGCGCGGCCGTCGTCCTCGTAGTTCTGCGCGAAGGCCCTCCAAGCCTCGATGGCTCCGGCAGCGTCCTGCGCTTCCTTGCGGGCCGCGCCCTTGGCGAAGGCGGCCGTCACGATGCTCGCGCGCACCTGCTGCCAGAGCGGGTGGGTCGGGTGCTCGGAGAGGAAGCGATTCCACTCGGCCACGGCGTCGTCGAACCGACCCGCGCCAAAGAGCGCCTGCGCCGCGCGGTGACGCGCGGTCGGGGCATAGTCGTCTTGCGGCATGGCGCGCACGAGCGCACGCCACTCGGCCGCTGCCTGCTCGAGTTGCCCAACGCGCTCGAACGCTTCGGCCAACTGCCGCTGCGCCGCCTGGCCCCCGTTCTTGAGCGCATCGCGCAAGTACGACACGCCCTCATCGAACGGGCCCGCGCCTCCGACTTGGAAGCGCTCCTCAGCCAACAGCATCAGAATCTCAGGCACGGCCTCGTCGACCACGCGCCAGGCGGCGGCGGCCTTGAGGTCGCCGCGGGCCTCAGCCCGGTTGCCCGCGCGCAGCAGCGCGCGACCCCGGCCAATGAGCCAACGACGCACGTCGCGCGCTTCGGCACCAGGGAGTTCGTTGAGCGCGGGGCGCTCCTTGTGGCCCGCTGCGACGAGGATCTCGTTCCACGCGCTGGCCGCCTGCGGCCAGCGACCGAGCTCCTCGAGGATCGTCGCCACCCGCTCGCGGATGCGGCGCGCCTCACGCGCCTCCACGCCAATGGCCAGCGCACGGCCATAGCCCTCGAGCGCCGCGCTTGCGTTCCTTGTGATCTGCTTGCGGCCCAGATCGTCGGTGGTCTCCGTGCCATCGAAGTCCTGGTCGGCGAGGCGGACATGCAGCGCGGCGAGCGCGGCGCGCGCGGCGGGCGACGTGGCGTCCTCTACCAGCGCGCGGAGGGCCGTGGCGGCCTCGTCCAGTTGCCCGAGTTTCTCCAGCGCGGCGACCGCGGCATGGCGCATGCGCCCGGCCCAGGCGTCGGCCCCGTGGCGC
>JAQBWE010000145.1 GCA_027625315.1 Planctomycetota bacterium | reverse complement strand
CGCGCAGGGCGCGCAGCGCGGGTACCGCCATGACCGCGTCGCCGAGGGGATTGGGCAGCCTGACGAGCAGGTGCTGCGGGGGCGGGAGCTGGCGCGCACTCATGCGAGCCAGGCCTCAACGGCAGCGACCACGCGCGGCGCCCACGCCTCGACCGACCAACGCTGGCGCACGTCCGCGCGCCCCGCGGCGCCCAAGCGCGTGCGCTCAATCGGGTCGTCCATCAAACGCACGATGCCGTCCAGGAACGCCTCGCGATCATGGGCCAGATAGCCCGTCTCGCCGTGCACCACCTGATCGGCCTGCACGCCGACGGAACTCGCCACGACCGGCCGGCCGAGCGCGAGCATCTGCAGCACCTTCAGCCCGCACTTCCCGCGCGTCCAGGGATCGTCAGGCAAGGGCGCCAGACCGAAGTGCGTACCACGCAGCGCCGCTTCCCAGGTCTCCAGCTGCCACGGCAGGGTCTCCACGGGAATGCCCGGCGGGAACACCGGCTCGCGGTCGGCGATCACTCGCAGCCGAAAGCGCCGGCCCGCGGCCACCAGCGCGCCGAGAACAAGCGCTCGCTCCTCTAGGTAGGGCAGCGTGGCTTGACTTCCAATCCAGCCGATCAGGGCGAGGTCGCTCTCAGGCGCGGGCTCCGCGGGGCCCGCGCTCACCTCGACCGTCGTGGGCAGGATCACGGGTGCGGCGCCCTCGTCGCGCGCGAGCGCCGCGAGGAACTCGTTGCCCGCAAAGACGGCGTCCGACGCGTCGATGATCGCGCGAAAGCGGCGCGAGCGCGTGCGAGAACGCGTAGCCCCGGCGCGGCTGTCGCGGTACGGCAGGGCATCGTCGAAGTCGAATGCCAAGCGCGGCGCGCGGCGACGCAGCGTCCGCAGATCGAAGCCATTCACGAGGCGCGAGCTGAGCACGACGCCGTCGGCCTGGCTCGCGCGTCGGAGTGCCGCACGCCGAAGCGGGGGTGTTTTCGGCCACGCGACGACCTCCAACACGAGGCCGGCAGCGAGCAACGCGCGCTCGTAGGCCCGCCAGCGGTGACGCACGACGGGGCCCTCAGGATCCGAGGAGAGCACGGCGAGCAGGCGGGTGGCGACCACGGCGAGACTCTACCCGCCGCCGCTGGCGGACCCGGCCGCCTCACGACAAATCTCGAGGACGCGGTCCAATCGTGTGCTCTCGCGGTTCTTCAGCGCGACGTAACGCGCGTCGTCGCTCGTGAACGAACGCAGCTCATCGTCGGCGAGGACCCGGATGGCGGTCGCCAGCGCGCTTGGATTGCCCGGCTCCTCCACGACGATCCCCCCGCGCTGCCCGAGCACCTCGCGGGCCCCGTTGTTCGGCGTCGTGATGATGGGCAGCCCCATCGCCAGCGCCTCCAGGCACACGAGCGAGCAGGGGTCGTACCAGGTGGGATGCACCAGCAAATCGACGGCGGCGTAGAGGGGCCGCGGGTCGGCCTGCAAGCCCACCTCCCGCACGCGGTCGGCCACACCAAGCGAGCGCGCGAGCGCGCGCAGCCGCCGAGGCAGCGGCCCACCAGCCACGAGCAAGACGAACGGGCGGGACAGGTCCCGGACCGCCGGCTCGGCGAGCGCGCGGACTGCGGTCTCAGCACCCTTCAGCTGCGGATGGTGCGCCACGAGCAACCCAACGAGCGGCGCTTCGAGTCCGAGCTCAGCGCGCAGCCGCGTACCTGCCGCGAGATGCGGTGCACGCTCGAAGTGCTCGCAGTCCACGCCGTTGAGCACCGTGCGCAAGCGAGGCGCGCACGCGGGATAGGCCGCGCGCAACTTGCCGGCGATCCAGGCCGAGACCGCGATCACCAGCGGGCCGTCGCGACCGGCGAGCAGCGCGGCTTCGGCGCGCTGGAAGAACGCGTGCTTGCGCGAGAAGGCACGCGCCACGCGGGTCCAACGGCTTGGCCCGCCCACGGCGCGGTCCTTCATGTCCCGTGCGAGGTCCACGAGCCCACCGTGGGGCAAGTACACGTCGCACGCGAGCGCGTGGCGCACGGCCAAGACCACGTCGCAGCCCGCCGCGCGCAGGGCGCGCTCGCCCTCGATCGCAAACGCCTCATCGCGCTCAGGCCGACCGCCGCGTGCCTCGATGCGCAGCGTCTCGACGCCCGCCGGCGCATCGCCAGAGAGCGTCGCGATCGCCGCCGCCCCGCCACCCTCGACGCAGCGGGTAACCAGCGCCCGGGTGTGAACCTCCGCCCCGCCGGCCGTGCCGTCGAGCCGGTCCAGCAGGACGCCGAGTTTCACACGAGGTCCTTCGGCCGCGCGGCCTCCCCCACGGGTGTCTGCGGCACGTGCGCGCGGATGCGCTCCATCTTGCGCCGAATGCGGCGCAGCAGGCCCGCGTACACGCCGCGGCGCGGAATACCCCGCCGACGCATGTAGCGGAGCAGGAACCGCGGCACCACGAGCTCCGACGTCGTGCCCTCGGGAATGGACACGAAGATCGCAGCCAGATCCTTCACCACACGCGTGCCGAGCACCCGCCGGTGCCGACCGAGTCGCTCGAAGTCGATGAGCGTGACGCGCGCTCTCTCTTCGTCGACGCGCGCGAACACGTGGCAGAGATAGAGATCGCGATGATGCAGGCGCGCGTCGTGCAGACTGGCCGCGGCATCGGCCAGCGCATCGAACACGTGCCGTAGGTCACGGCCCTGAAGGCGACCCGACCGCAGGAGGTCGTCCACAGGCCGCGCAGGCGCGAGGTCCAGCGTGCCGACGACCGCGCCGAGCGCGGGATCGCTGCCACGCAGCACAACCTCAGCTGTCGGCACACGCGCCTCGCGGGCGCGCTCGATGGCCTCCGCCTCGTGGGAGTACGCGTGGCGCTTCTCGCGCTTCACGAAGATCCGCATGCCCGCCGCCTCGAGGATGTGGTTCGAGCGGGTGGGCAGATCACGCACGCAGGTCGCACGACCGAGAACGTCGGCCAGCGTGTGGATGCCGGCCTCAGCCAGACGTTCCCGTAGCGCGGGCGGAGCCAGCAGGGCCGTCATGCGTCGTCTCCCAGGTGCCGGAACCTGCCCCGGCGTTTGATTTTCTCGATCCGCCGCGCGATCGCCTCGAGGTGGGCGCGGCCGCCTCGCAGGGTACCGCCGAGGTACGCGCGAACGATCGCAAGTCGGAACCGGGCGGAGGTGTAGGGCCGCAGCGAGAGAGCCAGGGCCGCCAGACCCGGCGCGGCCGCCTGGGGTCCCACCCGCCGCCGGGCGCGCTCTAACCGCATCAGGTCGATGAAGGCAATCGAGCCGGCACCGCTGGACATCGACGCGTCCACGAGGAGGTGCCAGGCCTGGAGGTCGGGAAAGAGAAACCGCGCGGAATGCAGCGCCCGAATGGTCTGGCCGATGCCCGTGGCGATGTCGAGACGCTGGCCAGGGGAGAGTTCGTCGAGGTGGTCGCGCAGCCAGTGATCGAGTCGCTGCCCCGGCACCTCGCGGGTCACGAGCACGCTCGCCGAAGCGCCTTCGTTGGGGCCCAGTGCCGCGAGCCAGGGCTCGGGAGCGCGGAACCCGGCGGCGCGCAGCGCGACATGGTTCTCGAACTCCACGCGCGGGTCGCGGCGCCGGCTCGCTGGTCGACAGACCTTGACGTAGGCGGCCGCGTCGCCGATCGAGACGCGCCGCACCCAGCGGCGCGCCGTGCCTTCGACCAGTTCGCCCTCCTGCATGCTCACGAGCCGCGCGAGGTCGAGCCAGCCGTGCTCGATGAGGCGCGGCAGCGCTCGGTCGAGGACCATGCCGCGCAGGCCCGGGTGCTCGAGCGGACGCACGCGGTCAAGGCCTCCAGCCGCGGTAGCCGCGGCCGCGGCGCGCGCGAGCAGGCCGGTCGCGCTGTGGTCCTTGGGGCCCCCCACGAAGGCCATCGCGATGCCGAGACGCTCGTTCGTCGCGCGCTCCGGCAGATTGGCCTCGCGGTAGTCGCGACCTTTGGCATGCACGTGAGGACGCAGCCGCTCGAGCAGGCGATCCACGGTGTCGTCTGAGAACACCAGCACGTGATCTACGCAGTGCAGCGCGGCGATGAGCGCGGCGCGCTCGCGCGCGGGCACGACCGGTCGGCCGCGCCCCCGCAGCCGCCGGACCGAGGCGTCGTCGTTCACGCCAACCACCAGCACGTCGCCGAGCGCGGCCGCGCCCTCGAGCACGGAGAGGTGTCCGACGTGCAACAGGTCGAACGCGCCATTGGTGAACACGATCCGGCGCCCGGACGCCCGCGCTTCCGCGAGGGCCTCGACGACCGCCTGTTCCTTGGCCACGCTCATGCGTGCGGTCCAGGTGCCAGTGCCGCTCCAGGCGCCGCGGGCAGAGCGCGGCCCTCGGCGCGCAGGATGAACAGCACGGCCTCGCGGAAGTCGCGCGCCACGAAGTCGGCGTCGTAGGGCCCTTCCACGGGCATGGGCCACTTGTCGCGCCCACCGGCCAGCAGCACGGCGCGCGAACCGGCCCGCTTGGCCGCCACGATGTCGCGCTCGCCGTCGCCAATGGACCACGAACCGGGCAGGTCGAGCCCGTGATCGGCCGCCGCGCGCAACCACATGCCTGGACCCGGCTTGCGGTCCTCGTGCTCGCGCGTGAAGGCCGGCACCGTGCCCTCGGGGTGGTACGGGCAGTAGTAGGTGGCGAGCACGTCGATGCCCTCCGCCCCCAGCACCTCGAACACGCGCGCCTCGACCCGCGCGTAGTCCTCAGGCGTGTAGCGCCCGCGCGCGATGCCGCTCTGATTGGTAACGATGACCGGTATGAGGCCCGCCGCGACCAGGGCCCGCAGGCCGTCCGCGACGTCGGGGAGCAGTGCGACCCCGGCAGGATCGCCGAGGTAGCCGGGGTCGTGGATCAGGGTGCCATCGCGATCGAGGAAGATC
This sequence comes from Planctomycetota bacterium, assembly GCA_027625315.1. GTDB lineage: Bacteria > Planctomycetota > PLA2 > PLA2 > JAEUHO01 > JAHEIK01. The sequence goes on along the minus strand of JAQBWE010000145.1, from coordinate 3,100 downwards.
GCGCGGCGCGGGTCGGTCGGGGCGCTCATGCGGGGGCCGATTCTACGCGGCGGGCGCGTGCTACCTTCGACGAAGCCATGCCCCTGCGCCCGATCCTCCTCGCCCTCCTCGCCGTGATCCTCGTGGTCGCGCCCGCACTGCTCCCGGGGCCGACTCGCGGCGCGTGGGCCGAGGACGAGGGCACCGAGCAGGCGCCGCTCAAGATCGCCGATGAGCAGTACCCGCCTGAGTTCCGGGCCCGCGTGAATCGCGCCGTGGACAAGGGCGTTGAGTTCCTGATGGCCCAGCAGTCCGTCGAGGGCAGCTGGCCTGCCACGAAGGAAATGCTCGATCATCGCCTCGGGCACACCGCGCTGATGACGCTGGCGTGCCTGAAGGGTGGCGTAACGGTCCGCGACCCGCAGATCCGCAAAGCGTTCGCCTGGATGCGCACGCAGAAGATGACGCACACCTACGACGTCGGCGTCCTGCTTATGGCCTTGCACGCGCTCTACTCCCCCACCGACGAGCGCCAGATCGTGGAGGTCGACAAGTACGGCGAGCGCAAGATCAAGGACCCGTGTCTCACCGACATGACCAAGGAAGATCGCGCGTGGATGCAGAAGGGCGTGGACTTTCTGCTCAAGCACCAGGAGGGCGGCCACTGGCGCTATCCCGAGAACGGCGTGGATCTCAGCAACACGCAGTACGCACTCCTCGGGCTGTGGGCTGCGAGTCGCTGCGGGTTCAAGATTCCGAGCGAGGTCTGGATGACGTCACTCGACTGGCTCCTCAAGAGCCAGGAGCGGCAAGGGCGAGCGGTCAAGTTGCTCGTGAACGAGGTCCGCGGCGAGTACCGCATCGCGTGGACGGAAGACGCTCGGGCTCGGGGGTTTCGCTACATCCCGGGTAATCCCACGCCGGTCACAGGCGCGATGACGACAGCTGGCATGGCGTCCGTCGCCATCTGTCAGGATGAGCTCTGGGGCTCTCGGAAGTTCACGCCCGCGCTACGCGCCGCATCACGGCGCTCGATCCGCGACGCGCTGGCGTGGATGCAGGACAACTTCGATGTCACCCGCAATCCCGGCGAGCCCGAGGGCGCCTGGCACTACTACTACCTCTACGGCATCGAGCGCGCCGGCATGCTGGCCCGCTCCCGGTTCATGGGATCGCACGACTGGTACTTCGTCGGCGCCGAGTGGCTCCTGCAGGCCCAGCGCTCCGACGGCGGCTGGCACCAGGCCGACGACGCCCAGATCGACACCGCCTTCGGGATCCTGTTCCTGAAGCGCTCCTCGACGCGAACGCGCAATCCGGTCATCACATCCGGCGGCTAGCGTGGGTCCAGCGCCGGGTCCGGGGCCGATGGCGTATCATGGGCGCATGGCACCGCGCACCCTCCTGCAGTCCGTCCTCGTCCTCGTACTCGCCTGCGGCCCGGCTTGGGCTGAGGAGCCCTGGGAGAAGGAAGCCGCCTTCCATTCGCTGGTGAAGGTCGAGATCAAGACGCTGCAGGGCCTCCTGCAGGACGCGGTGAAGAAGGACCATCGGCGTCAGGCTTGGTATCTCGCCGACCGCCTCCTGCAACTTGATCCCGCCGACGCCGAGGCCACGGCCGTGATCGATCGCTGGAATCCCGACGAGTTGCAGTTGGGACAGGCGCCCAAGAAGGCGTTCCTGCAGAAGCGCGACAGCGCCTTGCGCGAGTTGGGCGACAACTACTTCCACTTCGGCGAGACGCTTGAGGCGTCGGGCATGGACCCGGTCAAGTACTACCCGATCCAGCTACGGGCCCACGGCTACGGAAGCAAGGCCGGAGCGCTCGTGAAGTCGCTGGCCGATGCGAACTACGTGTGGCTCGGCGTATACGGCCCGCAGCCCAAGGACGAGGTCGAGAAGTACCTGCAAGGGCCGTTTACCGCGTACGTGTTCCCGCAGGAATACGACGACGACTACCTCGCGGCCCGCGTGGTGTGGCCGGAGGCGCGCGGCGCGCAGTGGCGTGGGTGGCGCCTGCTGACCGACCACGACCACAAGGAGGCGCTGCGCCTTCTCGGGATGCTCGCCGCCGCCGATCGTTGGATGGGCGACGAGATGGGCAGCAAGGCCAAGAAGGACGAAGAGTTGGTCACCGACCTGCTCGTCTTCGGCGAGTGGCAGAAGTACGACAAGATCGCGGGCGAGTTGGTGCGTCAATCGGATCGTCCGCGCTTCGAGGGCACTTCGGGCTGGTACGACCGGCAGCACGAGCGGGTGATGGTCTGCTGGCGGCACCGCCACAACGGCTGGCTCGGCGATGACGACCTCATGCTGGGGCATGCCGCCAAGATCATGGCGCGCAACCACTTCGCGCCCGGCGCGGGCGGCAGCGTGCAGGGTCGCGGCTATTGGCTGCTGGAAGGCCTACGCGGGGCGTTCGAGGGCTTCCGCGTGAACGAGGACGGCAAGGGCGAGATCGATCCTGCGTCCTGTTGGCGACTGGCTCTGGCACGCGCGCTCCGCGACAGCGAGAAACTGCTCCCCTGGGAGGAGTTCTTCGATCTCGACCAAGAGAAGGGCGAGGCCATACCGCGCGTGGGCGAGTTGAAGGTCCGCTTCGGCGGCGCGGATCGCGACGCGAAGGCGGTGGACGTCGTCGCGGCGCAGGCGACCGCGCTCGTGGTGGGATTGATGAAGGCCGATCAGGGCAAGGCGCTCAAGAAGTTCGGCGCGCTCCTGGGCGACCTCTACAAGCGCGACAGCCTGCCCGACGTGGACAAGGCCCTCGGGCTCAAGAAGGGCAAGGCCGTTGCGATGGCCGGCGTCGCGATGGACTCTGCGCATGGCGGCGCGAGCAAGTAATCCTACCGACGGCGTCCGCGGCGGGCTGCGCGTGGCGCGCGGGCCGGTCGGGCGGGTCGAGCAGCGCCGAAGTAGGCGGCCGTGTCGCGCTGGAACAAGATCACGAGAATCAACACGTTGATCGCGATGCCGATCACCGAGGTCGCGCCCAGCCCTTCGCTCATCAGGCTCCAGCCGGACCGCAGCAATGCCAAGCTTGACAAGAGGATCTGAATGATGCGCGCCCCCCCGGCGCCCGCCTTGATGGCGAACGCGAGCCCCAGGTAGGCCGCAGCAA
>JAQBWE010000144.1 GCA_027625315.1 Planctomycetota bacterium | reverse complement strand
CGCTCCCGCCGCCGGGTAGGCTGCCCGCATGGCGCCCTCCGCCCTCGCCCGCCGCCGACTGGTCATCACCTCGGGCCCGACCCGGGAGTACCTGGACGACGTACGCTTCCTCTCCAACGCCTCGACCGGGCGCATGGGCCAAGCGCTCGCGCGCCTCGCTGCGCGCCGGGGGGCGCGGGTGACGCTCGTCCAGGGACCCTGTGCGCTGCCCCGCCTGCCTGGCATCAAGACGATCGACGTCGTCAGCACGGCGGACCTGCTCGCCGCAACGCGCGCGGCAGCCGCGGGTGCCGACGCCCTCATCTTCGCGGCCGCGCCGTCGGACTTTCGCCCTAAGACGCGCCGACAGGGCAAGCCGGGTCGCGAAGTTTCGGGCGCATTCGCGCTCGACCTTGTCGCGACGCCGGATGTCGCGGCCAGCCTCGGCCGCACGAAGGGCGCGCGGATCCATGTGGGCTTCGCGCTGGAGGTCGCGGGCGGTGAGGTGCGGGCACGCGCGAAGATGAAGCGCAAGCGCTTCGACGCGATCGTGCTCAACAGCACGGCGAACTTTGGCGGCGGCGGGGGCGACGCGCACTGGATCCGCGCCGGCGATCCCGCGCTGGCGCTGCCCACGAGCTCCAAAGCGCGGCTCGCGCGCGCGATTCTCGATCACCTCGAACGTCTGCTCGCCGGCGCGTAGGTCCACGCCGTGTCGATCGCAGCCCTCATCGAAGCGCTGGCACGGCCGGGAGCGCTCGTGCCCGGCGAGGCGGCGGAGGTCATCCAGACGCACATCAGCGTCGTGTTCCTCGCGGGCGAGCGCGCCTACAAGATCAAGAAGCCCATCCGCCTGTGGGGTTTCCTCGACTACGGCACCGTGGCGGCACGTCAGCACTGGTGCGAAGAGGAGGTGCGGCTCAACCGGCGCCTCGCGCCCGACATCTACCTCGGCGTGGCGCGCGTCACGCGCACAGCAGGCGGCGCCGAGATCGACGGCCCCGGCGAGGTGATCGACCACGCCGTCGTCATGCGCCGCCTGCCCGCCGGTGTCACGCTGCTGGAGCGGCTGGAGGCGGGCACACTGGACGCCGCGGTGCTCGCAGCGACCGGCCGGAAGTTGGCGGCGTTCCAGGCGTGCCACCGGCTCGAGCCGACCGCGGCGCGTGGCGCGCGGCCGGGGAACTTCGGACACACGCTGCGCGCCAACTTCGGCACGTCACGCGGCGGCGTGCCGGAGGTGTTTCCCGCGCGCGTGCACGACGGCGTCCGCAAGCGCATCCTGCGTCGCCTGTGGCGCGAGCGGGCGCGCATCCGAGCGCGCGTCGCCGCCGGACGACCCGTCGATGGCCACGGCGACATCCGCCTTGAGCATGTCGTGCTGCTGGATGAGGAGATCGGCGTCATCGACTGCTGCGAGTTCTCGACGACACTACGGCACATCGATCCGCTCAGCGACGCCGCGTTCTTGTCCATGGACCTGACGGTGCGCGGGCACCCAGAGCTCGCGGCCGCCTATGAGCGCGCCTATCTGGACGCGGCGAGCGATCCCGACGGCCCCCACCTGCTGCCGCTCTACCGCGCGTACCGCGCGCATGTACGGGCGATGGTGGATCTCCAAAGCGCTCGCGCCCCAGAGATCCCCGCGGCGACCCGCGCGCACAAGGCGCTGGGCGCGCAGCGCACCATGGCGGTCGCCTGGTCGCAGTCGCGGGTGGGTGCCCCCCCGCCGGTCATCGTGCTGCGCGGGGCCTCCGGCGTCGGCAAGAGCTGGGTGGCCACGCGCCTGGCGCCCTGGCTGCGGGCCGAGATCATCCGCAGCGACGTCGTGCGCAAGGAACTGCTCGGCGTGGCGCCCACGTGGCGACCCAGCGCGGAAGAGAAGCGGGTCGTGTACGGTGCGGCGATGCACGCACGCACGTACCAAGCCGTCCTGGACCGCGCCGACGCCGCCCTGGCCCGCGGTCGCGCTGTGTTCCTCGACGCCACCTACCTCCGGCGCGACACGCGCGACGAGGTGCAGGCGTTCGCGCGCGAGCGTGGCGCGCCGTACGCCGTCTTGGACGTCACGTGCGACGAGTACGAAGTGCGCCGCCGCCTCCTCGCCCGCGCCAGCCGCAATGACGACGCGAGCGACGCCGATCAGGCCATTCACGACGAGATGATGCGAACCGCCGAGCCCCTGGCCGCCGATGAGCTCAGGCTCGTCGCGCACCATCGCTCCGGTGAGTCGCCCGAGGCATGTATCCTCGCGCTATGCGACGTGCTCGAGGCGCAGGTGGATGCCGACCACGAGCCCCTCGGACCGGAGCAGCCGTGACGTACGCCGATCTGGCCGCCCCCATCGAGCGCGCCCTGCGGGCCACGCGCGCGCGCGTGCTGGAGGCGTATCGCGCCCTGCCCGCCCCCGCGCGGTTCAAAGACGACGGCAGCGCGATCACGGACCTCGACCTCGCCCTGGAGAAGGTCCTGGCCGCCGACCTGATGCCGCTCGACCCGTCCTTCGGCGTGCACGGTGAGGAGTCGGGCGTGCTGCGCGCGGGGTCGCCGACCTGGCATCTCGATCCGGTGGACGGCACGGCCAACTTTGCGCGCCGGGTGGGCGCGTTCGGCTCCCAGCTCGTGCTGATGGACGGCCTCGAGCCGCGTTTCGCCGCCGTCTACGAGCCCCTGCTCGACCTGTTCACGTGGGCGGCCGAGGGCGCTGGCACGTGGCACGAGGGCCGGCGCGTCACGCTGCCCGACCGTCCGCCTAAGCACGCCATGCTCACGGTGGACATCGCACGCTCAGGCCTCTTCCACGAGCGGCCCGACCTGCTCCTGGCGGTGCGCCGGGGCTGCTACAAGGTCCGCGCGCTGGGTTCGATTGCCGTGCACATGCGCGACGTGGCCATCGGCGCCACCGACGGCTATCTGGGTGGCCGGCGCCACGTGACGCAGCTGCACGACCTGGGTCCCGGCACGCTGCTGATTCGTGAAGCGGGCGGGTTCGTTACCGATGAGGCGGGCGCGGACGCCCTGCTGGAGCGCCGGATCGTCGTGGCCGGGGGTCCGCAGGTCCACGCGTGGCTGTGCGGACTCGTCTCGAACGGCGATTGAAACCGCTGCACGCGCGCGCCCGCCCGGATAGACTCCCCGGATGGACGTCGTAGTCATCACGTTTGACGGCGAGATCGCGGACTTTCCGCTTCTCGTGCAGTCGGTCGACAATCTCATCGCAGACGGCACCCGCCACCTGGTGATCGATCTGCATACGCTGCCGTTCATCAACTCGGCGGCGCTGGGCTACCTCGTCAAGGCGCGCGCCAATCTGGAGCGCAAGCAGGGCGAGATGGCGCTTTCGCGCGTCCAGCCCGCCATTCGCAACATCCTCGAGATGACCGGCCTCGATGAGGTCTTCCCGGCGTTCGGCTCAGCTGAGGAGGCCGTCGCCTACCTCGGCGGCGATTCCACCGCCGACGCGCCGGCCGACGGCAAGCGCGCCGTGCGCCACTCGAACTGGCGCTAGCCCGCAGCGCTAGCGCTTCTCGGGGATCCGAACGCGGCGGTCGAACACGAGCGTCCGGTCCAAGCGCGCGTCCAGCGACTCGAAGATCACGTCGTAGCCCCGCGCGGGCTTCCCCCGATAGACCTCTTCGCCCGCCACGCGCACGACGACTTCCCGCGCGGGATCCGCCATGCGGTCGTTCAGGTAGATCGTCAGGTCCTCAGGGAACACCTTCACCGCCTCGACGTCGATCACGTGCTCGGTGTCGGTTGCCGAGCGGGCGGCCACGATCTCCATATAGTCCACCGGATGCGTGCAGTGGAGCCAGTACATCCAGCGCTTGGGGAGCCGCGTCGCCTTGCCCGCGTCCTCCGCATCCCCCGGCGGCCAGGGCGCTTCGTTGTAGTGCCAGACGATCTTGGTGGGGAACGCGTCGCGGCGCTTGGCCTCGATCCACTTGTAGCCCTTGCCAGGCTCACCCGCCGGGAACGTGTGGGCCACGCCCTCGTGGCACGCGAACTCGATCTGCTCGTAGCCGCCGCGGTCCTCCTTGCGCAGCTCCTCGATCATCTGGAACGCCCGGAGGAATGTGCCGGGCTCGCAGTTCACGTCGATGGAGCCTGTGTAGAAGTAGACGGGAACGTTCCGCAAATTGGGAATCAGCCCGTGCTCCATCCGGCCCACCTTCGCGGGATCGGGCTCCTTCACCTTGTCAGCCGGCACGACGCCGTGGGCGGGGATCGCGCCCGCGAGCAGGTCCGGATGACGACCCGCCATGAAGAACGACCCGCTGCCGCCCATCGAGAACCCCATCGAGTAGACGCGGTCGGGATCGATGTCGTACTGCGCCTTGGCGATCTCGATCAAAGTCAGCAGGAACCGCTCCCCGTGCACGCTGTTCCAGGTGTCGTGCACGAGGCGAATGCCCTGCGGGTACATCTGCATGGTCTTGGGCAGCTTCCACTTGCCCGCGGCCTCGCTGGCGCTGCCCGCGCCGACACCCCCGCCGTGCAGGCCAAGGATCAGCCCCGACTTGGGGCCGCCCTTGCCGGATCGAATCCACCACGCGCGGCCGTACGGCGACTCGAACTCGTCCTTCTTCGCGCGCGGCCCGTGCTTCTGGACGGCCTTCCAGAGGAGCGCCACGATCTCGTCAAGGCTGCCCTCAGGGGGCTCACCCAGCGCGCGCGCTTCCTCGAGCAGCTTGTTGCGCGTCGGCAGATCCCAATGGCCAAACGCCGTCAGAGGCCGCGCCTGCATCCAGCGGGCCGCAAGGTCGGAGAGCGCCTTCTTATCGAGGTCATCCTTGGGTCCGGCGTCCGCCCGGGGCTCCGAGCCCAGCCCGACGCACACACCCACGAGCGTCAGCGCGGTTAGCAGGACACGAGCGTTGCGGAGCCAGGGCATGCGCCAAGTATAGAACCCCGGCGGGCAGGCCAACCCGCCTGCCAGATTTCGAACGATTCGCCTGCGCCCAGGACGCCGCCGCGCTACTCTCTGCGCGTGTCGAGGCTTTGGTGGCACGCCATCCGAACTTTTGCCCGCCTGTGTACCTGGGCGTACTACCGAAGGTTCCGTGTCGTCGGCGGTGACCGCATCCCGCTCAAAGGCCCCGCGCTCTTCGTCGCCAACCACCCCAACGCGCTCGTGGATGCCGGCGCGGTGCTGCGAGCCGTCCCGCGGCCGCTCTCGTTCGCGGCCAAGCACGGCCTGTTCAGCGCCCCCATCCTCGGCGCCATGCTGCGTGGCCTCGGCGCGGTCCCCGTCTACCGCCCTCAGGACGTGGGCGGCAGCTCGCGCCAGAACATGGGCATGTTCGCGGCCTTCGCGGCGCTGTTTCGCAAGGGGGGCGCGGCCGTCATCTTCCCCGAAGGCCTGAGCCACATGGACCCCGAGCTCAAGGAGGTCAAGTCGGGCCCCGCGCGCATTGCCCTCGACGCGGAGCGCGAGAGTGACTTCGCCCTCGGGCTCCAGATCGTCCCGGTCGGACTGCACTACGAACCGACGCAGGAGTTTCGTGGCGAGATCTTCGTTCGGATCGGCACGCCGTTCGGTGTGGCGGACCTCACGGACATGGCGCGCAAGCCCGCCATCCTCGAGGTGCAGCGCCGCATTGCCGAGGGGCTCCGCCCGCTCGTGTTGCACTTGGAACGCGTGGAGCTGCGTCCGCTCGTGGAAGGCGTCGCGGAGGTGTACGTCGAACACCAGCGCGCCAACCCCGACACGCTGCAGCCGCGGCCCAAGGCCGAGCTCGTCCAAGTCGCAGGTCAGTGCCTCAACCACTACCTCGTGACGGACCCGAGCGCCGTGACGGCCATCGAACGCAAGTACGAGCGCTATGAGCGTCTCGGGGCGGCGGCGAAGGTCGCGCCGGAGGCGCTGGCGGGTCGGGACCGACCGCTTCGTACGTGGATCAAGACCGTGTACGTCGCGCTGGCGATCGTGCTGGGCTTCCCGATCTTTCTGATCGGCTGCCTCGTGGGGTACACGCCCTACCGCCTCACGGACACGTTCGCGCGTAAGTTCGGCCGCCCTGAGGGCGAGGTCGCACTGCCGTTCTTCCGCATCATCGTGGGCGGACTCGTATTCGGCGTGTTCTGGGGCGTGCTCTGCGGCCTCGTGCTGTGGTGGTCGCAGTCGTGGAAGTTCACGGCCTTCTTCTTCCTCGGCATTCTGCTCTGCAGCTACTACGGCAAGTACTACGCCGATCGCCTGGGGCGCTGGCGGGCGCGCCTCGATGGACTGATTCCGTTCCTGCGGCCGGGCGTCGCACGCGTCGGCGCGGCGCGGGACGACCTGCTGCAGTCCATGGCCTTGCTGGCCCAACGCTACGAAACCGAGACGCAGAGCACCCTGCTTCCGCCCCGCCCCCGCAAGTGGCACCAGCGCGTGCCCTGGCGCAAACTCATCGCGACCGCCGCCGTGGTCACGATCGCTTGGTTCTCGTGGGGCCTGCTGGATCACGGCGTCCAAGAGCTGCCTACGCGCGCCTCGCCGTGGCTTGAGGTGGATGCCGCGCGGGCGAACGAGATGGTCGTCGCCGACGAGCGCGCGCTGGACTCGATCCTGGCCACGCTGGAGCGGCTCGAAGGCCGCATGCACATGCTCAAAGCGCGCTTCGACGCCGGCGAGGGCGACTTCACGTCCGTGGCCGATCAGACGGCCGTCCGGCAGGCGTTCCTCACGTACCTCGGCTGCCGCGCTGAGCTGTTCCGCCTGGCGTGGATGTATCGCCGAGCGGAGGACCGCCCCGCGGGGGCGGACGCGCGCCTCGACGCTGAACTGGCCCAGCGGGGCTTCACGCTGGGCTACGTTTCGGCCCTTGAGCTTGTGCGCCGCGGGATGCAGCTCGTGGACACGTTCGACGATGCCCCGAACGCACGCCGCAAGCTCAACGAGGGCGACGCCGCGTGGGGTCTCCCGGCCGGCATGTACGACCACATCCGAAACAACCTCGCCAACACGTCCGTGTACGAGGAACTGGCCGCCGGCCGCGCCCGGTACGAGAGCATGCCGCCAGTAGCGGATCGCCAGTGGGATCCCATCCAGTGGCAGCTCCGGCGTGGCGCCGCGCACGGGGCCGAGGTCGTGGCGCACTACGCCGACAAGCTGTGGAGCTACAAGTGGGACGCGGCGGTGGCGCGGGCGAAGAGCACGGCGGGCGGCGCGCGCTACGAGGTGTCCAAGCTGTTCGCCGGCGCGGTCGGCGGGGTGCACATCCGAACGGGGCGACTCGACGACGGCCTGATCACCAACGCCCAGGTCGAGACGCTGCGCACGCAGCACTTGCAGCCCGGCGACATCCTGCTGGAGCGCCGCAACTGGGCACTGAGCAACGTGTTCCTGCCGGGGTACTGGACACACGCGGCGCTCTACACCGGCGGGCCGGAGGGCCTAGCGGCGCTGGGCATTGCTGACGATGCACGGGTGGCAGCCAAGCGCAGCCGTTGGGCGACGGCCGACGCGAACGGCCGCCTGCCCACCGTGATCGAGGCCCTGGCGCCGGGGGTCGTGCTGAATACGCTCGAGACGTCGGTCGGCGGAGCGGACGCCGTGGTGGTGCTGCGGCCGCTGGTTCCGCCTGAGGTGACAGCTGAGGCGCTCGCGATGGCGTTCGCGCACCTGGGTAAGCCCTACGACTTCGATTTCGACTTCTTCTCGGCGGATCGGCTCGTCTGCACCGAGCTCGTGCACCAGTGCTACGGCACGGCGATCCAGTTCGACCTGATCGAGGTGCTGGGGCGCAACACGCTGCCGGCCATCGAGATTGCGCGTAAGTGGCACGTGGAGCGCGGCACCGAGAAGGAGCAGCTCGCGTTCGTCACGATGCTCGGCGTGGATGCGGCCGAGGACCGTGCCGTGCCGGGCGACGAGGCCGCTCTCATCGCAACGCTCGAGTTGCCGGCCATCACGCTGTTGCAGGACACCGCGCGCGGCTCACGTTGGCCGAAGATCTTCTTGATCGCGCTCGCTTCGATCTTCGTGCTCGGCCTCGGGCTCCTCCGCCGCCGCGACGAACGCTAGCCCGGATGTTTCATGAACACAGGTTGAATCGCGCGGTCCGCGCGGGTCTTGGCGCCCGATCTC